>JAATFY010000064.1 GCA_015654915.1 Rhodospirillales bacterium | reverse complement strand
CGCCGCCGGAACCATCCGCAAAAAATATCCGTGGGAACTTGATTACGGCTAGCCCCGAGGCCGTTATAGGGTAGTGGCTCTCCGTCGGGGCGGTGATATACTGTCGCCATGCCCGCCCGATCACCCCTCAAACAAGCCGCAGAATCCAAACCGCATTATTTCGGCCACCGCGACCGCATGCGCGAACGGTTGTTCAGCAGCGGCGCCGATGGGATGCAGGATTACGAATTGCTGGAATTGCTTCTTTTTACCGCCATTCCGCGCCGCGACGTGAAGCCGATCGCCAAAGCCCTGCTCGCCGAGTTCAAAGATTTATGGAGCCTTCTCAACGCCAAGCCCGAACGGTTGATGACATTCGGCTTGAGTGAAACGGCGGCGGCATCCCTGATGGCCACAGGCGCGGTTGCCCTGCGCGCCCATAAAAGCGCCGTTATCAAAGGGCCGCTTCTCAACAGCTGGCAGCGCATCGTCGATTATTGCCGCGCCGCGCTGGCGCACGAAACCAAGGAACAATTCCGCCTGCTCTTCCTCGACCGCAAAAATCGCCTGCTGGCCGAGGAAGTCCATCAGCGCGGCACCATCGACCATACGCCGGTCTATCCGCGCGAAGTGGTGCAGCGGGCACTGGAAGTCGGTGCCGGCGCGCTTGTGCTGGTGCATAATCACCCGAGCGGCGATACGCAGCCGAGCAAAGACGATATCGAGATGACGCGGGCCATCGCCGATGCCTGTCGCCCGCTCGGTATCGGCATTCATGACCACATCATCGTCGGACAGGACGGCGTGACCAGCTTTAAAGCGATGGGGTTATTGTAGAATCTCCTCTCCCGAAGGGAGAGGATGCAAAAACCTGGCGTTACTTTAGTAACGCCTTGGTTTTTGCTGGTGAGGGGTTATGATCTTTCCAATTCAGAGAGAATGGTTAGCAGCACGCCTTCACTGTTTCTCAGTATTTCATTATTCCAGAAACGAATAACCTGCCAGCCCTGCCTTTCGAGATCGGCCGTCCGCACGATATCTGCCGCATTATCAGCATGATGACCGCCGTCGGCTTCAATAATCAACCGATGCTGAAAACAAACAAAATCGGCGACGTAGTTTCCAATAGGAAACTGACGACGAAATTTATATCCGGCCAGTTTCTTGTCGCGCAAAAGATTCCATAGCCTTTGTTCAGCAGGAGTTTGATGTTTGCGCAATTTCTGAGCGGTGATACGTGACATAATTCACTCTCAACGTAAGACAGATTAACCCCTCACCTGCAAAAACCAAGGACTTACTTCCGCCTCCGCCCTGCGGGCTTCGGCGGACGAGCCGTAAGCCCAGGTTTTTGCTTCCTCTCCCTCTGGGAGAGGAAAACTACGACTTCCTCAACCGCTTCCTACTGCGGGGATCAACGCCCGAAGGTGCCGCAACGCCTGTCGTAATTTCAAGTTCCATCGCTTCCAGCCGCCGGATTTCGTCGCGCAACCGGCCCGCTTCCTCGAATTCCAGATCGCTGGCGGCCTGCTTCATGCGTTTATCCAGATCGCGGATGTGGCCATGCAAATCCTTGCCGGACAGCGAGAGTTCCTCGGCCAACCCCGCCTGCACGGTCAGGTGATCGCGCTCATAAACCGACGCGAGAATATCGCCGATGGATTTCTTGATGCTTTCCGGCGTGATGCCATGCTCGGCGTTGTAAATTTGCTGGCGCTCGCGGCGGCGGTTGGTTTCATCGATGGCGGCCTGCATGCTGCCGGTGATCCTGTCGGCATAGAGAACGGCTTTGCCCTCGACGTTACGCGCGGCGCGACCGATGGTCTGGATCAGCGAGGTGCGTGAACGCAGATAGCCTTCCTTATCGGCATCGAGAATCGCGACGAGCGACACTTCGGGCATGTCGAGGCCTTCGCGCAGCAGGTTAATGCCCACGAGTACGTCGAATTTGCCGAGGCGCAGATCGCGGATGATCTCGACGCGCTCGACCGTCTCGATGTCCGAGTGCAGGTAACGCACGCGCGTG
>JAATFY010000032.1 GCA_015654915.1 Rhodospirillales bacterium | reverse complement strand
GAGGCGCGTTGCGGCGTGAGCTTCGGCATGAACGATGTCTATCTCAACATCGCCGGTGGCTTGCGCATCACCGAACCCGCCGCCGATCTTGCCGTAGCCGCCGCCCTGCTCTCCGCCCTCACCGGCCAGCCCGTGCCATCCGAATGTGTAGCCTTCGGCGAAATCGGCCTCTCCGGCGAAGTCCGCCGCGTCAGCCAGCCGGGGCTGCGGCTCAAGGAGGCGGTAAAGCTCGGCTTCGCGCAGGCCATCATGCCGCAAATCGACACCTCCCGAAAAACGGTAGTCGAACCGGCCCTCCGCCGCACGGAAATCCGGCAACTCAGCGAATTGCTGCCCTTATTCCAGGCCGCGCCGCGCATGAAACGTGCGTAATTTTCTTCACGAAAGCATTAACTTTTCGGAATTCTGTGCTAGATAAGGCCAGCTTTTTCGGCATGGCGGGCTTATGGAACCACATACGGGCCTTAACGATCTCGATTTCGTCGTCCTCGGCATCATATTGCTGTCGGGGATATTGGCCCTCTTTCGCGGTTTTATGCGCGAGATTGTCTCGCTGATCGCATGGACCGCCGCCTACGCCGCCGCCGTCAAATACCATGCCCTTGCCGAACCATTCGTCCATCACTATATCAAAAATGATCAGGCAACCATGCTGGTGGCGGGCGCAGGCATCTTTTTCGTCACGCTTATCGTTTTATCGCTTCTCGGCAGCATGCTGGTCGATGCCATACGCGGACGCGGTCTGACATCCATCGACCGGTCGCTGGGATTTGTATTCGGTCTTTTTCGTGGAGGCCTTGTTGTATGTATCGTCTATCTGGCCGCCGCCGCGATCTGGTGGCCCGACATGGACAAACCGGCCGACGACCAGAACAAGGAAAAGAGCAAGCCGCCGGAATGGGTGATGGAAGCCAAGACACATCCGGCCATAGCTTACGGCGCTTCCATGCTGAAAGCCTTCATGCCCGAGATCGAAAAGAACAAGAAGAACGCACAGGATTTCGTCGATCAGGAAATAGCGAAGCAGAAAGCCGAAGCGCAAAAAGCGGTGCAGCAGGAAGAACTCGACAGGTTATCGACGCCCGCCGTGCCGAATGCCAAGGGTGATGCCGCTCCGACCTACGACGACAAAAGCAGATCCGGTCTTGACCAGCTTATCAACCAGAAGAGCAAGCCATGACCCTGACTACCCATCCTTTCGATGACGACAAGCTGAAGGAAGAATGCGGCGTGTTCGGCATCATCGGCAAGGATTCCGCCGCCGCCATGGCCGCGCTTGGGTTGCATGCGCTCCAGCATCGCGGACAGGAAGCGTCAGGCATCGTCAGCTTCGACGGCGAGCATTTCCATTCCCATCATGCCCTCGGCCATGTCGGCGAGAATTTCAATTCCGAAGCGGTTATCAACAAGCTGATGGGCTCCTCGGCCATCGGCCATACGCGTTATTCAACGACCGGCGAGTTGGCGCTGCGGAACGTCCAGCCGCTATTCGCCGATTTCGATTTCGGCGGCTTCGCCATCGGCCATAACTTCAACCTTACGAAGTGCTATACGCCACGCAAACAGCTGGTAAACGCGGGTGCCGGTTCCGCTGGACCAGCGATTCGGAAGTGAGCATGCATCTGATGGCCATGGCCCGCGCTGGCAGCCCGATCGACCGGCTGATCGAGGCGCTGCGCCAGATCGAAGGCGCCTACTCGCTCACCTGCCTGACCAAGAACATGATTATCGGCGTGCGCGACCCATACGGCGTTCGTCCGCTTGTTATTGGCAAGCTGGAAGACGCCTATGTCATCGCCAGCGAGACCTGCGCCCTTGATATCATCGGCGCCGATTTCATCCGCGATGTCGAGCCGGGTGAAATGGTCATTCTCGACGGCCAGACCATCCAGAGCCTGCGTCCCTTCGCGGACGTTCCGCATAAATTCTGCATTTTCGAATATATCTATTTCGCCCGTCCCGATTCGTCGGTCGAGGGCCGCTCGGTCTATGAAATGCGCAAGCGCATCGGCGTGGAGCTTGCCCGCGAAAGCGGTGTGGACGCCGACATCGTCGTGCCGGTGCCGGATTCCGGCGTGCCGTCCGCCATCGGCTATGCCGAGGAAAGCAAGATTCCGTTCGACCTCGGCATTATCCGTAACCACTATGTCGGACGTACGTTCATTCAGCCGACAGACCGCATCCGCCATCTGGGCGTCAAATTAAAGCACAACGCCAACCGCCGCTTCATCGAAGGCAAGCGTGTGATCCTGATCGACGATTCCATCGTGCGCGGCACGACATCGACCAAGATCGTGGAAATGGTGCGCGCCGCGGGCGCCAAGGAAGTGCACATGCGCATTTCCAGCCCGCCGACGAAGCACAGCTGCTTCTACGGCATCGACACGCCGCAACCGGAAAAGCTGCTGGCCCACAATTACACCGTCGAGCAGATGTGCCGCTTTATCGGCGCGGACAGCTTGTCGTTTATCTCACTGGACGGCCTTTACCGCGCCATGGGCGAAGCCAAGCGCAACGCTGAGACGCCGCAATATTGCGACGCCTGCTTCAGCGGCGATTATCCGATTTCGCTGACCGACCTGAATTCGAACGAGATTCAGGGTGAATTGTCGTTCCTCGCCAAGGCGAGCGAGTAACTACCGCCTTTTTCCTTTATCATCATAAGGATTTTCGCTCTTCTTCATCTGCCAACGGATCGGCACACCCTGCAGACCGAACGTGTCGCGTAGGCCATGCGTGAGAAAGCGTTTATAGCTTTCCGGCAGATCGACCGGCTTATTGACCCATAGCGAGAAAGTCGGCGGGCGGCTTTTCACCTGCGTCATATAGCGCAACTTGATGCGGCGGTTCGCCACAATCGGCGGCGGATGGTTGTCTTCCATGTGTCCAAGCCACTTATTGAGCTGGTTGGTGGAAATACGTTTGTTCCACGTCTGGTAAATCTTCATGACGGCTTTCATGAGTTCATCCAGCCCCACGCCTTTCAGCGCCGAGATCGTCACCATCGGCAGGCCGGCGACCTGGGCCAGCGAATCCTCGATCTTTTCATCGATCAGCTTTATCGTCGCGCGTTTGTCCTTGACGGCGTCCCATTTATTGGCCGCAATGACGAGGCAGCGGCCTTCCTCGACCACATGGTGGGCAATCGTCAAATCCTGCTTGTCGAAAGGCTGGTTGGCATCGACCACCAGCACAACGACATGCGCAAGACGGATGGCGCGCAGCGTTTCATGCCCGCTCATTTTCTCCAGCTTTCCCGTGACGCGCGCGCGACGCCGCAGGCCTGCGGTATCGACCAGACGGACCGCCCTGCCATGATAATTCCATGCAATCGGTATGGCGTCGCGGGTGAGCCCCGGCTCCGGCCCCGTCAACAACCGCTCTTCACCGATAAGCTGGTTGATCAGCGTCGATTTTCCGGCATTCGGGCGGCCGACGACGGCGACAAGAAGCTGCTTTTCCTCCTCGGCTTCCTCTTCGGTAATCTCCTCGGAAATCGCTTCGCCGACCGGCAATTCGAATCCTGCCGCCAGAGCCGCCTGTGCATTTTTATCCAGCGGCTTCGGCGCCCGCTTGCGTTTCCGCTTCGGCGCTTCGGGCTCCATCACATAATCTTCCGGAAGATGCGGCAGCAGCGCCTGATAAAGCTCCCTTAACCCTTCGGCATGCGTGGCCGAAACGGGAACCGGATCGCCGAAACCGAGCGCCGCCGTTTCATCGAACTTTTCCGGCAAATAGGTGCCTTCGCACTTATTAGCGACAAGGATAATGGGCTTGCCGGTCTTGCGAAGTTCCCACGCAATGGTCCTGTCGTCCGGCATCAGGCCGGCGCGGCCATCGACCACAAGAAGAACCACATCCGTTTGTGCGAGAGCGCGTTTTGTCTGCACGGCGGTACGCTCGGCTATACCGCCCTTGGCGCGCACGTCTTCGAGTCCTGCCGTATCCAGAACGCGGAATTTCAGGTCGAAAAGCTTTCCTTCGCCTTCGCGCCAGTCGCGTGTGACGCCGGGTTCGTCGCTGACAAGCGCCATCTGCTGCCCGCTCAAACGATTGAACAGGGTCGATTTGCCGACATTGGGGCGGCCTGCAATGGCGACGGTGAAGGTCATGATTTAACGCAACGCCACGAGGTAACCGTTATCGGTCACGACATATATCGTATTACCGGCGACAACCGGCGGCATGTAAATGGGATCGTCCAGTTCGGTAATTTCAAGTTGCTTGCCATCGTCGGGCGAAAAACTGACGAGCTGACCCATCGAATTGGTCAGCCACAAGCGGCTACCCGCCACTATCGGTCCAGCCCAAAAGACGGGATCGGAATCATGGTCTTCCGGATCCGATAGATGTTGCAGATCATGCACCCATAAAATCCGTCCGCTATCGCGGGTAATGGCGACAAGCTGCCCGTCGTTGGTGAGAACGAAAATCGTATCGCCGGATACTGCCGGTGTATTGATGCCGCCGAGATCGACTTCCCAGGCGCGGTCGCCGGTGCGGTGATCGATGGAGGCCATGCGGCCGCTGTGGCCGATGGCAAAAACGCGGTCGCGGTCGATGACCGGCAGGCCGCGAATATCGGCGATGGCGGGAAGCGCTCCGACCTGCGTCGGCGTCGTCAGCGCGTAATTCCATGACACGCGCCCGTTCTCGGCGCGCAGGTTGAAAATTTCACCGGAACTATAGGCGACTACGACACTGTCGCCGACCACGGCGGGATTGGCCGCGCCCATCAGGGTCGCGCTCTCGGCAATACCGTTATGGTGCCAGAGAACTTCGCCGGTACGTGCATCGAGCGCCTGAAGCTGGTTATCGATGCTGACGGCATAGACCCGCCCATCGGCAATCGTCGGCGCGGCACGTAACGGATTCAGCAGCAACCGCCGCCATTTAACTTTGCCGTCGGCGGCGTTGAACGCCAGAACCTCGCCGAAACCGGTGGTCGCATAGAGCGTATCGCCCTCGACGCCCAGCCCGCCGCCGATCGCATTCTCATCGCGGTCTTCCGGCGTCGTGTCAAACGACCAAAGGCTGTCGCCGGTTTTGGCGTCGAACGCGGTAACGCCGCCTTGCGCATCCATGGAGAAAATACGCTTGTC
>JAATFY010000184.1 GCA_015654915.1 Rhodospirillales bacterium | reverse complement strand
GGTTTTGCCGACGCCGCCTTTGCCGCTGGCGATAGCGATCATGTTGCGGCATTGCAGGGCGCTGGTTGGAGCTCCGGCTTTTTCGGTCTTCAGGGGAATGGGGTCGGTCATGATGCGTTCCGTTCTTTAGTTGTGTGTACCGGTTGCCTGGGATTCTGTTTTGACGTTGCGCGGCAGGATAAGGCGCGCCAGCGCGACGGGATTGATCGGTTGCGGCGCTTCCGTCACCTTGTTGGAGGCGCTGTAATTGGCGAACGGCAGGTGGGCATCGAAGGCCACCCACAGCATGCTTCCGAGCCGCTTGATCATATCCAGCCGCGTGACCAGAAGGCGCGTGGCACCCAACGTCCGGAATTCATGCGCCATTTCGACGGCTTCGCTGGCATCGAGCCCTGCGGGAAGAACCAGCGTCGCTTCGCCGCCGCTGGCGGTTACCAGCGCGCCCAGTTGCTGGCGTTCGAATTCGTTGAAGGGATTGCCGCCGGGGGTGTCGATAAAAATATGCCCGCCTTTTTGCATGGCAACGGCTTCGCGCAGCGCGTGGGAATCCTCAATCTCCACCAGATTGAGTTTCAGAAGGCGCGTGAAGGCAGCAAGCTGTTCCATGCCTCCGGCGCGTTCCAGATCGGTGCTGATAACGGTAACGGGGCGTTTGCTGAGTGTCGCTTTGGTCGCAAACTTGGCGGTGCAAAGCGTTTTGCCGGCCCCGGGAGGGCCTACCAGAATGAGCGGTTTTTCGGCCTTGTCGTCGATGATCGGCTGGAACTGGAAATGCGCGTCGAACGCCGCGCCCAGCGCCAGCACCGGATCGTCATTCGCGAATTGCATGGCCGTCGCCATCAACCGTTCGGCCAGATGGGCGGGAACATGATGGCGCGTCAGGGCTTCGGCGATAATTTCTATGGCTTCCGATCCGTCGGATTCGTCCGGTCCCGTTGGCGGTGCCGTTATCGCTGCGGGTGCCGCGGAAACAGGTGCCTCATCGACGGCAGCCGTAACGCGTATGCCGCCCTGTTCGTCGTCGCGGGTCGCGACGATGATGGCGTTCTCGCCCAGCGCGTCGCGCACCAACCGCATCGCTTCGCTAAGGCTGGCGCCGTGGAATGATTTCAGCCGCATCTAGATTTGCCCCAATGTCTTGATTTTTGCTTTCGGGTAGATTTCATTTTGCGATAGTACCGTTGTGGTCGGGCGGAAGCGTTCGATCACCGAACGGACATAAAGACGGATGCCGGGACTGGTCAGCAGCACAGGGGAATCACCCATTGCGGCGTGGCGGTCGTAGGTCTGGCGGATGCTGGTAATGAATTGCTGGAGCTTGCTGGGGGGCATCGCCAGTTGCTTGTTTTCGCCCTCACCGACGATGGATTCGGCGAAAGCCTGTTCCCATTCCGGCGACAAGGTCAGCAGGGGGATGTATCCCATTTCGTTGGTGTTGGTATCGGAAATCTGGCGCGACAGACGCGAACGTACATGCTCGGAAATGGCGGACAGGTTGCGCGTGATGCTGGTGGCTTCGGAAATACCTTCGAGGATGGTGGGCAGATCGCGGATCGAAATACGTTCGGCCAGAAGATTTTGCAGAACGCGCTGCAAGCCGCTGACGGTGACCTGGCTCGGGATAACGTCCGCCACCAGTTTCTGCTGTTCCTTGTTGAGTTCGTCCAGAAGCTTCTGCGTTTCGGAATAGGACAGCAATTCGGCCATATTGTCTTTGATCAATTCCGTCAGGTGTGTGGTGATGACAGTGGGCGGATCGACGACGGTATAGCCCTTGAACAAAGCTTCTTCGCGGTAGGTGCCGTCGATCCACATGGCTGCCAAACCAAAAGTGGGTTCGGTCGTCGCTTCGCCGGGCAGGGCGATCGGCGTGCCCTTCGGATCCATCACCAGCAGCATGCCCGGGCGCAATTCGCCGCGTCCGGCTTCGATTTCCTTGACACGAATGACATAGCTGTTGGCGGGTAGCTGCAAATTGTCCTGAATGCGCACGGCGGGCATGATGAATCCCATATCCGATGCCAGTTGCCGCCGCAGGCCTTTGATCTGGTCGGTCAGGCGCTGGCCTGCTTCGCTGTTGATGAGGCCCAGAAGCGCATAGCCGAGTTCGAGCCGGATGAAATCGATGGAAAGCGAACGCGCCATCGGCTCTTCGGCGACAGCCGGCAATTTTGTTTTGTCGGCTTCGGCAGTGGCTTCGTCGGCCTGACGTTCCTTCGCCTGTTTTGTCAGGGCGAAGGCGGCGAAACCTGCCAGCCCGCCCAGCGCCGCAAAAGGAATGAACGGCATGCCGGGAATGATAGCGAGTGTCACGAGCATTGCCGAACTCATGCTGAGGGCGCTTGGGTAATCGCCAAGCTGCTTGAACAGGGCCTTGTCGGTCGATCCCGCCGTATTGGTTTTTGAAACCAGCAGACCGGCCGCAACGGAAACGAGCAGGGCAGGGATCTGCGTAACAAGGCCGTCGCCGACCGTCAGGCGAACATACGTGTCAGCCGCCTGCAAAAGCGGCATGCCATGGCGGAAGGTGCCGATGGTTACGCCGCCAATGCCGTTGATGAAGGTGATAATAAGTCCGGCAATGGCGTCGCCGCGCACGAACTTGGCCGCGCCGTCCATCGATCCGAAGAAATTGCTTTCGTCTTCCAGATTTTTACGGCGCTTGCGGGCTTCGTCTTCGTTGATAAGGCCGGAGGACAAATCGGCGTCGATGGCCATCTGCTTGCCGGGCATAGCGTCCAAAGTGAAACGCGCGGCGACTTCGGCGATACGGCCCGAGCCTTTGGTGATGACGACGAAATTGACGATGGTGAGAATGGCGAAGACGATCGTGCCGATAATGAAATCGCCGCCCATAACAAGGCTGGCGAAGGCCTGCACGACATGGCCCGCCGCATCGGTGCCATCATTGCCGTGCGTCAGCACGAGACGCGTGGTGCCGAGGTTGAGAGACAATCGCAACAGAGTAGCGATCAGAAGGACGGTCGGGAACGAACTGAATTCGAGCGGCTTGCCGATGAACAGGACCGTCATCAGAATGATGACGGCGAAGGTGATCGAGATTGCCAGACCGAAATCGACGACCAGAGGCGGGATCGGTATGACCAGCACGGTCAGGATGATCATCAAGCCAATACCGAGCCACACCTCGCCACGCTTGAAGAAGCCGCTCATCGCGTCGGCATTATCGACACCCGCGGCGGCTGTGGTTTGATCGGTCATACGCAGCTCACGCCATGCTTTTAATTATGAAACGGCTCGTTCTTCGCCCGAAGCCGGCGGGACGGGGATGCCGGATTCGCTGTAGAGCTTCAGTTTATTGCGCAACGTACGAATAGAGATGCCGAGGATGTTCGCCGTATGCGTGCGGTTGCCGAGGCAGTGTTGCAGCGTATCAATAATCAGGTCGCGCTCGACATCGGCCACCGTGCGTCCCACCATCGAGCCTTGGCCACCCTGCGTGCGGCCAGCCGCAACTTGCGCAACCAGTCCTGCAGGCGATGCGCCTTCGGGCGCGAAATTATGGCCGGACAACATGATGGCGTCAGCCTCGATCTGGTTCCCGCGCGACAGGAGAACCGCGCGGTGCATGGTGTTTTCCAGTTCGCGCACATTGCCGCGCCAGTGATGGGCTTGCAAAAGGCCGAGCGCTGCGGGTGACAGAGGCTTGTCGGGCACGCCGTTGGCCGTGGCGTATTT
>JAATFY010000078.1 GCA_015654915.1 Rhodospirillales bacterium | reverse complement strand
GGCCAGCTCGAGACCCGCAATTGGACGTATAAGGAAGGCCAGGAAACATCCACGACCTAAGTTGTGCGGCGCCCCTACCTCTGCGAACTGACCATGCTTGACGGCGCGAACAGCAACCGTTCAAGCGGCCCGTCCATGGGCGACGACAGCGCGCCCTCCTTCGGGCCTTCGTCGGGCGGCGGTTCCGCGCCCGAACTGGACGATTCCATCCCGTTCTAAAGTCGTCTCAATAAATCCTCTGGAAAAAATGCCTTGGATTGCGCCATGCAGTTTGGTTTTCCTGCGTAAATTTTCCCCGCTGAAAGACGAACAGGATGAAAATCGGCAATATTAATATAAAAACGAGAGGTCTCATATTCAGTCTGGCCATGGCCGGGTTTGTCGCCTTGTTGACCGTCGAATTTGCCTATCTTCCCACCATGATTACGCCGCCGGCCGCGCATGCGATCGCCCAGAACGACTGTACCCGCGCGGCGCTGGCTGATTATAACCGGTCAAACCTTATGCTTGCCCAACAGGACGCAACCGGCGCGTCGCAAGCGGCGATAGGGGTTGTTATCGCCCGCCGCCGCACGCAGGAGCAGTATTGCCTGCAGGTTGCCCGTTGCAGCGCCGTGCAATCCGCGACCCAGCTTTCGCCCCTGCAGTACCGGTTTGCCTTTGAATCCTGCCTGCGCGACGAGGCCCTTGTGGAATACGGGGAAAGATAGCCCCAACTTTCGATTGATCCGTGCGGGATCGTCCGGCAAAATGGTTCTATTCCAGAGCGCCGGTACGCAGCTTTTTTAACCGGCCACGGGGCAAGCCATGGATTACATCATCAGACCTTGTGTGCTGGCCGACGCCGAAACGCTCGGCAAAATCCATGCGCAGGCATGGCACGAGTCATACGAAAAAAACCTGATGCCGGAAGATACGCTTTTGACGTCGGGCCCCGACATCGCGCGCGCCATCTGTCGGTTGCCCAATATGACGGCGGTGCCGGAACAGGGCGGCTATTTTCTCGTCGAATCGTCCGATAAACGCATCGTGGGTTTCGGCGAGTGCGGCGCAGCGCGCAAGATCGCCGAATTCGCTCCCGGCGAAATTTACCACATGTACCTGCTGCAGGAAGCCCAGCAACAAGGATTGGGCAGAAAACTTCTTTTTACGCTGCTGGATTACCTCGGCCGCAGCGGTATGGAAAAAGCCGGCATTAAAATCCACGCCGATTTCGGCCCGGCCCGGCAATTTTATGAACGTTGCGGCGGGCAATATGCGGGTGAGAGGGTGACGCAGAGCGGCAACAGGACATTCGCCGAAGCCGTCTATGTGTGGAACGAAATAAGCCGCCTATTGGACAAGGCCTCATGAGCGATCCTTCTTTCATCCATTTGCGCGTGCATTCGGCCTATTCGCTGGCCGAGGGCGCCATCAAAATCACCGAGGACAAACCGAAAGACGGCAGCAAGCCCGTCCGCAAGGATTTGATCCAGCTTTGTCTGCAGCATCACATGCCCGCGGTCGCCCTCACCGACAAAGGCAATCTGTTCGGCGCTTTGGAATTCGCGATAGCGGCGGCGGAGGCTGGTATCCAGCCCGTTATTGGTTGCCAGATCGCCGTGCTGCGGCCGGAGCAGGCCAACCTCAAAACTCTCGCCCGCGACCAGTATGACCAATTAGTGCTGCTGGTGCAAAACGAGCTCGGCTACCGCAATCTGTCGGCGCTGGTGACAAAATCCTTTCTGGCGACCGACCGGTCGTCTCCTTACGTTACTTACGAAGAACTGGTTCAGCATACCGGCGGGTTGATTGCGCTGACCGGCGGTACCGACGGCGCCGTCGGGCATTTGTTATTGGCGGGGCAGAAGGATGCCGCCGAGGCGACGCTCTGCCAGTTTCGCGATTTGTTCAGCGACCGGTTTTATATCGAGATCACGCGCCATCACGGCGGCGCCGTCAGCCAGCGCGAAACGCAGATCGAAGGCGAGTTAATCGATCTCGCCTATAAACACAACATTCCCTTGGTGGCGACCAACGACGTGCATTTCGGCGAAGCCGGCATGTTCGAGGCGCACGACGCGCTGTTCTGTATTTCCGACAAAATGATCGTCAGCGAACAGAACCGCCGCCGCCTGACGCCCGATCACCGGTTTAAATCGGCGGCGGAAATGCGCGCTTTGTTCGCCGATCTGCCGGAGGCGTGCGACAATACGGTTCAGATCGCCAGACGCTGCGCCTATATGCCGCCGGTGCGTCCGCCGATTTTGCCGGCTTTTCCGACCAGCGAAGGACGCACGGAACCCGAAGAATTGCGCGCCGACGCTGAAGCCGGGCTGGAAGCGCGGCTCAAGGCGGCGAATATAACCGATAAGGCCGTGCTGAAAAAATACCGCGACCGTCTGGCGTTCGAGCTCGACGTCATCACCAAGATGGGTTTCTCGGGTTACTTCCTGATCGTTTCCGATTTTATCAAATGGTCGAAGAGCCAGGATATCTCGGTGGGGCCGGGCCGCGGTGCGGGCGCAGGTTCGGTCGTCGCCTGGGCGCTTCTCATCACCGACCTCGATCCCATGCAGTTCGGCCTGCTGTTCGAGCGTTTCCTGAACCCCGAACGCGTATCGATGCCGGACTTTGATATCGATTTCTGTCAGGAACGCCGCGACGAGGTTATTCATTACGTGCAGCAGAAATACGGCGCGGATCGCGTCGCGCAGATCATCACTTTCGGCAAGTTGCAGGCGCGCGCGGCTTTGCGCGATGTCGGCCGCGTGCTGGCGATGCCCTATGGCTATGTCGATAAAATCTGCAAGCTGGTGCCGAACAATCCCGCCAATCCCACCACTTTGCAGCAGGCGCTCGACAGCGAGCCGCAATTGCAGCAATTGCGCGAAAACGACCCGACCGTGGGGCAGATGATGGACGTGGCGCTGAAACTGGAAGGGCTTTACCGCAACGCCTCGACCCACGCCGCCGGCGTGGTGATCGGCGACCGGCCTTTGGTGGAGCTTGTACCGCTTTACCGCGATCCGGGCGCCGCGCTGCCCGCGACGCAATTCAACATGAAGATGGTCGAGACCGCGGGCCTCGTGAAATTCGATTTCCTCGGCCTCAAGACGCTCGATGTGCTGC
>JAATFY010000099.1 GCA_015654915.1 Rhodospirillales bacterium | reverse complement strand
GATCACGGCGGTCGAATAACCGGTAGCGATTGCTATATCCAGAACGCGGTCGGTGGATTTAATGCCGGCTTCCTGCAGCAGCCGCGCCAGAACCATCGGCTCGAGCAAATAGCGTCCGGAGGCCACCTGCAAATCCTCGTCGATATAGGCGATGCCCGCCATCAACGAAGGCACGAAAACCTCGCGCGGCACGGCACCCATGGCGTTGAGGATACGCTCGTCCCTCACTTTGTTCGGACGTATCTGACACTCCACCATGTGAAAACGGGCGGCGGCGAAATCGGGCGATGCGGGTTTCGGAACGGCGGTCATATCGTCCTGCCTATTTGTTGTTGCAGGTCACGATGACTTCATGGGCGGATGCGTTCCAGAAATAATTGGCGTCGGCAGGCGGATTGATGCTGGTTTCATGAACGACGGTGTAGCCTTTGTTGCCGCAGATATAACCGGCTCTCTCGTAGCAGTCGCTGGTGGTGGAATAAGCGCCGCCGCAGGTGATGCGGTAACCTTTCAGGCCGCTGTTCAGATCGACAGGCTCGCTCGGCGTGCTACAGGCAGCCAGAGCGCCGAGTACGGCGGTGAGCGTGATGATTTCGGTAAGACGGATTTTAACCATGGCGTTTCCTCTCGGGATGCGAGACGGACTGCCGCGACGGAATGAGGTTATCTAGTTATCAGCAAGGCAGGTTTCGCGCAAATGCTTGACCCCTAGGGCCTAAAAACCTACTGTGCCCGACGGCGGCGCGGTGGCAGAATGGCTATGTAGCGGACTGCAAATCCGTCTATGCCGGTTCGATTCCGGCCCGTGCCTCCATCTTCCTGCATTTCGCTTTATCACGGATATTTTCGAGCTATTGGAGTCTGGCGGATGCAGCAGCAGCTTTTGCAACAGATCGCGCTTTTTATCGCGGGCCTGCTGTTTCTTCTCATTCTGTGTGGCCTTATTCGCGCCGCTCGTCCTAAAAAGCCGGATTTCCTGTCGCGGCTTGCGGCGAAAAAGCTGATGACCGATAACGAAACCGAATTTTTCCTGCGCCTGACAAAGGCGCTGCCGGATTATTATGTTTTCCCGCAAGTCGCGTTCACGGCCCTGCTGAAAACCAAGGGCTATATGCCCTTCAAGGATTGGAGCGCGCTACGGAACAAGTTTAACCGGCTGGTCGCCGATTACGTGATTTGCGACCGGACGGCCCTTCAGGTCGAGGCCGTGGTTGAGCTGGATGACAGCACCCATGATCGTAAGAAGGAAAAAGACGCCGCGCGCGATGCCATGCTTCAAGCCGCAGGGTACAGGACGGAGCGTTTCCGGTTGAGGATAAAATCATCGGAGCGGGAAATAGCCGATATTTTCGCACGAAAAACTTCCCGCTCTTTTGGCGCTTTAGACCGTGATATTGCAGAACGTTATCTTGCGCAAACCAAAGAACCGAAACTTCACATCGGCTGCGGCGATAATTTATTGGCAGGCTGGCTGAACGCCGATTATTTCCCGGCGTCCGGGGATATTATGCATATCGACGCGACGCAGCCTTTTCCTTTTAAGGACGGAACCTTCGATTATATCTTCAGCGAACATATGATCGAGCATATTTCTTATAACGATGGCGTGAAAATGCTGGCGGAATGCCGCCGGACTCTTAAACCGTCCGGCACTCTGCGGATCTCGACGCCCGACCTGGCCTTCCTTCTTGGTCTTGCTCGCCCCGACAAATCGGAACTGCAACGCGCCTATATAAAATGGGCGGCCCGCACATTTATTGCCGGAGCACCGGAAGATAACGCGGCATTCGTTATCAACAATTTCGTGAGAGATTGGGGACACACCTTCCTCTACGACGAAAACACGCTGCGCAAAGCGATGACGACCGCCGGTTTTACGAAAATAACCAAACGCACCCTGCAGGAGAGCGAAAGTCCTTCCTTACGCAATCTGGAAAACGAAACACGCATGCCGGCGGGGTTTTTACAGCTCGAAACGCTTACGCTGGAAGGTCGAACCGGCTAGCCGAAGGTTACCGCCGTTGTTTGGCTCTTTAGAGGGACGATTTGACCACAAAACTTCGAAGTGTACGTGCGTCCGGCGAACGCCTTAATTTCCGCATCGCCTTCGCTTCAAGTTGGCGTATTTTTTCGCGGGTAATGCCAAACTGCTCCGCCACCTCGCCTTCCGTATGATCGGTATTCATGCCGATACCGAAGCGCATACGAAGCGCACGTTCCTCGCGCGGCGTAAGTATTGACAAAGCCTGCCGCGTGCTCTCCCTTAAATCTTTTTGAATAGCGGCATCGATCGGCAGCAGCGCGTCCTTGTCCTCGATGAAATCGCCGAGATACGCGTCATCCTCATCGCCAATCGGCGTTTGAAGACTGACGGGCTCTTTGACAATCTTGAGAATTTTCTGAACCTTTTCCAGGGGCATGCCCGTTCTCTCCGCCAACTCTCTTGGCGTGGGTTCGCGGCCGATTTCATGCAGCATCTGGCGCGTAGTACGCACCAGTTTGTTACCCTCCTCGATTATATGCACAGGGATACGGATCGTGCGGGCCTGATCTTGAAGCGCCCGTTGAACAGCCTGCCGGATCCACCAAGTCGCATAGGTCGAGAATTTATAACCGCGTTGCCACTCGAACTTATCCACGGCTTTCATCAGGCCGATATTGCCTTCCTGAATCAGATCGAGAAACTGCAGGCCCCGATGCTGGTATTTCTTGGCAATAGAAATGACGAGACGCAGATTGGCTTCGATCATTTCATTTTTGGCAATGGCAGCTTCGCGTTCGCCTTTTTGGACCGTTAAAACCGTATGACGAAAACCATCGATGGGCTGGCGTATATCTTCGGCCGTCGCGCGAATTTCTCCACGTAATCCGGCAATGGCGTCTCGTTCCTCTTCGACAAAGCTTTTCCAGCCGGCCCCGGGGAGACTGCTCACGTGCTCTATCCAGTCAGAATCAAGCTCTCGACCCCTATACTGACCAATGAATTCGTCGCGGTCGACACCATGTTGTCCTGCCAGCCTGAGCAGCTTTATTTCCGTTGAAGTAAGACGGCGATTAATTCCGTATAATTGGTCGATAAGTGCTTCGATGCGGTTATTATCGAAGATAAGGCTTTTAACGAGCGTCGCTGTTTCGTCGTGCAAGTTTCTAAAACGCCTTGCCTGCCCACGCGAAAGTTCGACGGAAGCAGAGCGGGCCTGAACGTCAATGTCATTCAACCTACCCAATTTTTTATAGGTTGCCGCAATCTTCTCAAGAGTTCCAATCACGTCCGATGCGATTGCCGTTTCCATAACCTGAAGGGTTCGATTATCTTTTTCGTCAAACTCGTTGTCACCGTCACCAACATCTTCATTCGTTACTTCTGCCGGCGCACCCACGACAATTTTTTCCAGCGATGGGTGGCCTGCACTAGCTTTGTCAGACGTAAATCTCTCATACATCGTCTCGACATCAATAATATCACGTAATTTAACCTTGCCCTCTTTCAGTTCTTCCAGCCAAACCCCCAACGCCTCAAAAGTAAGCGGACTCTCGCACAACGCATCCAGCATCATTTCGCGGCCTGCCTCGATACGCTTGGCGACCGCGACCTCACCTTCACGGCTTAAAAGTTCGGGCGCCCCCGCCTCGCGGAAATATTTCCCCACAATATCGTCGTCGGGATCTTTCTCAGTATTAACGTTACCTCGTGTAACGACCTTAACCGCCTTATCAGCAGCCGGCGCAACCTCCCATTTAATCAAGACGCTCTCATCGGCAAGCGCAAGCATTTCCATTAAGGGCAGTGGAAGATTTTCGAGTTCTCGCGGCTTACGGCGAGTTATAACTTGCGCAACAAGATCAAGGGTTTTTCGACTAGCGTTTCCTCTCAAAAATCGCGCTCGAAAACCTTTTGCATTCGAGCGTTGCATGCCCGTGTCTTGAGCGATAGCAAGGGTTAAATCCACCGCCGTCTCAATTCCTGCGGCCTTGAATAGCGCCCTAAGCTGCCGTCGAATCTCGTCGGCAGAGACCGCTTGTGCGCCTGGACCTTGGCCCACGCGAATATCCCGCAAAACAACCGTCATAGAGAAACCAAAGTTAATAAAAATCTTTTAACCACAAGGGCGTAACCGCGCGGGCAATTTATCCAATCGCCGGTGTTTTACAATGAAATAATAGGCTGTTGGTTTGAACTCCCCCTATTAACGAACTTCATGCCCGATTGTTTGACAGATATAGGGTTAACCTCCGTAAAGCTCCTCCGCCCTTGCCTCGAATGCCGCGACCATTTTGCGCAGGGCCTTGTCGAAAAACATTTCCATAGCCGAGCGCAGCAGCGAGGACCGGAAATCGAAATCGACATGGAAGGACAGTTCACACCCCTTCCCCGCCGGCTTGAATCCCCATTCGTTGGTCAGGTGGGCCAAAGGGCCGGATTTATAACTCACTGAAATCGCCTGCGGCGGGTCGAGCGTCACGACAGACGTAAATTTCTCCTGAAACATCTTGTAGCCGATAATAAGGTCAGCAGTGATGATGTTGCCTTGCCGTTCCAGAATCCGCGCCCCTTTGCACCAAGGGAGGAACTCGGGATAGCGCTCGATTCCCGCCACCAGATCGAAAAGCTGCGCGGGCGTGTAGGGTAAAACGCGTTTTTCTTTATGTTGCGGCATGGAAATAAAGCTCGTGGCCAGAAGCGAAAAGTCCGGCTAAACACTACCAAGGGAAATCACTCGCAGGAAGACCAAGCGCAATGTTCCGAAAATTTTGTCTGGCTTTGAGTTTTTTGGCCGTTTTCACGGCCACGGCCCATGCCGACTGGTTTTCCGGTCCCGACCTGCAAAAGATACTCGGCGCGCCACAGGTTGCGGTGAACGGCTATGAGCTTTCCCGCGACGAGTTGAACACATTCTATGCCGCGCGGAATTTCCGTCCGGCCTGGGATTTCGTCGGCCGCGAGAACAACGAAACTTTTTCCGCCTTTCTCGCGTCGATCGAGCAGCTTATCGAATATCACGGATTGCAGTCCGACGATTATCCGCTGGCGTTGATGCGGGAACTTACCTCCGCGCCGGACAGCGACAATAAAGCGAAACTCGAACTCCTGGTCAGCGATACGCTGTTGCGCCTCGCGCACGATTTGCACGGCGATATTCTTGATCTCGCCGATGTTTACCAAGGCTGGAATTTCCGTCGCAGCGACATCGATATACCGACGACCCTCGCCGCCGCTATCGCCGCCAACGGATTGAACGAATATATCGAAAGTCTGGCACCGAAAAATCCGGCCTATCGGCAGTTGGCGCAAGCTCTGCACATCTATCGCGCCATGGCCGAAACCGGCGGCTGGCCGACAATAGAGGCTGGTCCGGCCCTGCATCCTAAAGATCACGGTCCCCGCATCGCCCAGTTGCGCGCAAGGCTGGCGGCGGAAGGCTATCTGCCGCAGATATCGTTGCCGGAGCCGGAAAACGGCGTTTTCGACGAAGATTTGCGCAAGGCGGTCCTTGCCTATCAAACACGGAATGGCCTTGGTACGGACGGCAATATCGGCGCGAAAGCGCTTGAAGCCCTGAACGTGCCGGCCGCCACGCGTATCGACCAGATCATGGCCAATATGGAGCGCTGGCGGCATATGCCGGACGATTTCCCCCCGGATTATTATGTGTTGGTGAATATTCCGGATGTTTCGGTCATCATTGTCGAAGACGGAAAAATTATCTATCGCGGACTGGTGATTGTCGGGCGCACCGACCGCAAGACGCCTTTTATCCAAAGCACGATCCGCAGCATGATCGTCAATCCCATCTGGCATGTGCCGACGAAAATCGCGCGCAAGGATATTCTGCCGAAGCTGCGCAAGGACCCGCATTATCTGGAAAAACTCGGCTTCGTTATCAAGGACGATACCAACGATCCCTATGGCGACGATATCGACTGGAGATCGATGCGCGAACGCGACTTCAATTTCCAGCTGCGGCAGGCGCCCGGCGATCAGAACAGCCTTGGCCGCCTGAAATTCGATTTCAACAACGATTTCGCGGTTTACATGCACGGCACGCCGCATCAGGAACTGTTCAAAAAGAACGAACGCAATCTCAGCTCGGGCTGCATACGCTTACAGGAGCCGGAACAGGTCGCGGAAATCTTCCTCGCCCATAACAAGGATCATTGGGACATCAAACATATCGAAGACGAAATAAATGCGAATAAAACGCATTGGGTCGGTCTCGCGAAGCCGATACCGATCTATGTGGTGTATTGGAGCGTGTTTACCGACGATGAGGGGCGCGTGAATTTTCGCAAGGATGTCTATGATTACGACAAGTTCCTCATGGATAACCTGAGGCCGGAACCAGCTTCACCTGCAACCCAATCGACTCCAACCCCCTGAAACCACTATTGATTCCTTATATCGTTAATCTCTTGTAACGAAGCCTTAATCCATTTATGTGTATTCCTTTCCACGATTCCAAAGCCGCTTCTTTGCAATCATCATGACAGCACTTTTTAACGGAACCCGCCGCCGTTTCCTGCAACTCGGTCTTACCGCCGTGGCTTGCGGCATCGCCACGCCCGCTTTTGCCGTGCCCCACATCAAGGGCGCGCGCACGCTGGATTTTCATAACCTGCATACCGACGAGAGACTGCACGTCACTTATTGGAAAGACGGCAGCTACGACCGCGCCGCCCTTTCCAAAATCAATCGCATCCTGCGCGACCATTATTCGGGCGATGTCTATCCGATGAACGTGCGGCTGATGGATTTGCTGTATGATTTGCAGCACAGGGTCAAAAACGACCGCCCCATCGAGATCGTCTCCGGCTACCGTTCGCCGAAAACCAACATGATGCTGGCCAGCTATTCCGACGGCGTGGCCAAGAATAGTTATCACACCAAGGGCATGGCGATCGATATCCGCATGCACGGCACGCCCTTGAATAAAATCCATAATGTGGCTCTGGACATGCGCCGCGGCGGCGTCGGTTACTACCCCGACTCCCAGTTCGTCCATGTCGATGTGGGGCCGCTCAGAAGGTGGTAGTTCCTTCGCAGAGCCCCGCCTGAATTATCCCGATATCCTTGCCGCACTGAATGTCAGGGGACGCTCGATGGTGCTGCCGTCG
>JAATFY010000098.1 GCA_015654915.1 Rhodospirillales bacterium | reverse complement strand
CGGGCATTATGGTAGAAGGCGTCCCACTCTCTTTCGAGATGATGACGGCTCAGCGAGACGTTCTTGGCCTGCAGATCTTTTTCCACCTTCTGCAAAAAGCCGTCGCGGCCGGACTTCACGGTGGTGGATTCGACCGCCAACCCGACATAGGCCTCGGCCTCGTTGCGTGTAAGCCCGAGTTTATCGGCCACCCATAATCCGAACAACCGCGCCGTACGGCTGGCGATTTTGAAGCGCATCTCCTCGTCCATCTCGAACTTCTTTTCGAACGCTTTTTCGCGGCTGTCGAAGTCGGTCATATCATCCTCATAGCGAGCCGGGGGCCAGTTTGATTTTTAGTCCGTCGAGATTTTTGTTGAAAATAATCTGGCAGGCCAGACGCGAATTTTCATTCACGTCGAACGCGCCGTTGAGCAGGCCGATTTCATCCTCATTCGGCTCGGGAATTTTGCCCTTCCATTCCGGATCGACATAGACATGGCAGGTAGCGCAGGCGCAGGAGCCGCCGCATTGCGCCAGAATAGGAATGCCGCCTTCGCGGATAATTTCCATCACGCTCCACTCTTCCGTCGCCAGAAGTTCGTGGTCCTTGCCTTCCATGTCGGTACAAATGATACGCATTGCCTACACTCGTCGTCGTTCGTGGTTGAAAGATTACGCGGCCTCGGTTACGCCCAGCTTGTGCTGCAGGTCGCTGCTCGAGGTCGTGTACTGGAAGCGGTAACGGCGGTCGGGATGCACGTAGGTGAACGCCTTCTTGGCCATCAGCGCCGCTTCGTGGAAACCGGACAGAATGAGCTTCATCTTGCCCGGGTAAGTGTTGATATCGCCAATGGCGAATATGCCCGGCACGCTGGTCTCGAACGTCGCCACATCCACCGTGACAAGATTTTCATGCAGGTTGAGGCCGAACTCCGCGACCGGCCCCAATTTCATCGTCAGGCCGTAGAAAGCCAATAAGTTATCGCAGGCCAGAGGATGCGGTTGCTTGCCGTCTTCCTGCAAAACCACTTCGGTGAGATGTCCGTCGGCGCCGTTCAGCGTTGTCAGATTGGCGATCTTCAGGTCCATCAGCCCTTCGGCGACCAGCGAACGCATTTTCAGAACAGAGTCAGGCGCGGCACGGAATTCGTCGCGGCGATGAACTAAGGTGAGATGATTGGCAACCGGCTGCAGATTGATGGCCCAGTCGAGCGCGGAATCGCCCCCGCCCGCGATGACGATCTTCTTGTCGCGGAACTGTTCCATCTTGCGCACGGAGTAAAATACCGATTTGCCCTCAAAGGCGTCGATGCCCTTGATGGGCGGCCGCTTCGGAACGAAACTGCCGCCGCCCGCCGCAATGATAACAATCGGCGCTTCCAGCACCGTGCCGCGATCGGTTGTCAGCCGCCATTTGCCTTCGGGCGTTTTTACCAAACTTTCGGCCATCTGGCCGAAATGGAAAACCGGATGAAACGGATTGATCTGCTCCAGAAGTTTTTCGGTCAGTTCCGCCCCGGTGCAGATCGGCACCGCCGGAATATCGTAAATCGGTTTCTCGGGATAAAGCTCGGCGCACTGCCCGCCCGGACGGTCGAGAATATCGACCAGATGGCATTTGACATCGTTCAGTCCGAGCTCGAACACGGCGAACAGGCCGACAGGCCCTGCGCCCACGATAATGGCGTCGGTCGTAATCGGGTTTTGCGCGTTGTTTTCGGTCATTTTTCCATGCTTCCTGATCGGAGGAGCGTCTTAGCGGAGTTAGGGTTGGGGTTCAAGGGGCGAAGGCTATCCCCGTCGAATACCCGCAGACACAAGCTCTTTTCTCACAGGATGTATTGATTAGGCACGGGTGACGCGCCTAGGCTCGCCCGTCCATCGAGGAAAGCAATGTCCGACCCGAATTCCGGCGAAGTTTTTATCGAATACAAGCAAATCGGCGCTATCGTCCGCGTTACGGCGGTCGATGCCGTCACCGGCACCGAAGTAAGTTTTCAGGCCCCCGCCAATACGCCGCCGTCCGATTTGCAGCGCACGGCGGTCAATAAATTGAACTACGTGCTGCGGAAACGAAAACAGTAATGCGCGAATCATGCCTCCTTGCGCCAGCCCAATGATGCAGGGAATATGCAATCCGGCGGGGGTCTTGCTTTAGCGAAAGATCGGGTTTAATCAGGCACCCGACACAGACTAACCGCGGAGTATTTGCCATGGCTCGGAAGAAAATCGCACTCGTCGGCGCAGGCCAGATCGGCGGCACTCTCGCATTGCTCGCCAGCCAAAAAGAGCTGGGTGATGTCGTCCTGATCGACGTGGCCGAAGGCATCCCCGAGGGCAAGGCGCTCGACCTTCATCAGGCAAGTCCCGTCGAAGGTTATAACGGCAAGGTTTCGGGCGGAACGGATTACAGCCTGATCAAGGACGCCGATGTCGTGATCGTCACCGCAGGCATCCCGCGCAATCCCGGCATGAGCCGCGACGATCTGATCGGCATCAACACCGGCATCGTCAAAGCCGCTGGCGAAAATATCAAGAAATACGCGCCGAACGCTTTTGTGATCGTCATTACAAATCCGCTCGACGTCATGGTGTGGGTGATGCAGCAGGTCACCGGCTTTCCGCCGAAACGCGTGGTCGGCATGGCTGGCGTTCTGGATAGCTCGCGGTTCCGCACGTTCCTCGCGATGGAATTCAACGTCGCGGTCGAAGACGTTCACACCTGCGTGCTCGGCGGTCACGGCGACAGCATGGTACCGATGGTGCGATATTCCAATGTCGGCGGCATTCCCCTGCCCGACCTCATCAAGATGGGCTGGATCACGCAGGAACGGCTTGACGCCATTGTCCAGCGCACACGCGACGGCGGCGCCGAAATCGTCAAGCTGCTCAAAACCGGCTCGGCTTTCTACGCGCCCGCCGCTTCCGCCATTTCGATGGCCGAAAGCTATCTTAAGGATGCCAAACGCATCCTGCCCTGCGCCGCCTATCTCAACGGCGAATACGGCGTGAAAGACCTCTATGTCGGCGTTCCGGTCGTGATCGGCGCAGGCGGCGTCGAAAAAGTTATTGAGATGCAACTGAACGCCGAAGAAAAGGCCATGTTCGACGCTTCCGTCGACGCCGTGAAAGGCCTGATGGATGTGACGAAGCCGATGCTCGCCAAAGCCGCTTAATCGATGGATGCGATGATGCAAGAACAGTATGTTCCGATCAAAACCGTCATCAAGATCAATTCTTTCGCGTCCGGCATAAATGTGCGCCAAGTTCAGCTAGGCCGGGAATACGTAGTCATCGGCTATGAACATATCAAGCCGAAGCGGGACGAAGAACTCCGGGCAAGAGTCATATTTTCCACTCCTGACAATCCAAACCTTGGAACCGTCACGTCGGTTAGCCTGCCGGATCTTAAAGTGATGCAGATCAGCATCGTCAGGCCCAGCACTATCGAAGACACTGCATTCGAGCAAATGGCGATAAGAAGAGATATTGTCGAATTCGCGCGTGCAAATGCGCAACATATCACTGTACGACATAAGATGAGCCCGCGACTGCCAATGTCGGT
>JAATFY010000167.1 GCA_015654915.1 Rhodospirillales bacterium | reverse complement strand
GTTTATCGTCGGTCACTTTTACCCCATAACCTTAATGTTCCCCCTCCCCTTGCGGGCGGGGTCAGGGGAGTGGTACATAAACATAAACCCCTCTCCAAGGCCGCCGAAAAATTTGCTACGCAAATTAAGGCGGCCTATCCTCTCCCGCAAGGGGAGAGGAAGGTTATAACATGCGCCCCAGCATCCTGTTTCCGCTTTTTGCTCCCCTGACCGCCCTGCGCGGGATCGGGCCGCGCATGGCCCCTTTATATAAAAAGCTTTGCGGCGAACATGTGGTCGATCTTCTGTGGCACCTGCCGACCGGCGTGATCGACCGCAGTTACAGCCCCAAGCTGAAATATGCCGACCGCGACCGCGTCGCGACCCTGACGCTGACCATTATGGAGCATGCCCCGCCCAAGAAACCCAAGCTCCCTTACCGCATCGTCGGCGTGGATGACAGCGATCAGGTTGTCATCACCTACTTCAACGCTAAGGGCGATTATCTGACCAAATTATATCCCGTGAATAAAAAGGTCGTGGTGAGCGGTGTGCTGGAGCGTTACCACGGCAACTGGAGCATGAGCCATCCGGACTATGTGCTGCCGGTCGAACGCATCAACGAAATTCTGCGCTTCGAGCCGGTTTATCCGCTTACCGAAGGCCTCAGCAGCAAAATGCTGCGCAAGACGGTCGAGCAACCTTTGGCAAAGCTTCCCGAGCTGCCGGAATGGGACGATCCGCATCTGGTCAAGCGCGAAGGCTGGCCGGCATGGAAAGACGCCTTGCTGACCGCACACAATCCGTCCGGCGCATTGGATGAAACCGGCAATGCCAGAATTCCGGCGCGGCGGCGTCTGGCTTACGACGAATTGCTGGCCGACCAACTGGCTCTGGCCGTTATCCGACGGCACCATAAAGAAGGTGGCGGGCGGGCGCTGGCCGGCACCGGCGCGTTGCAAAAGAAACTGACGGCATCCCTGCCCTTTAAGTTGACCGCAGGACAGCAGCAATCGATTGCCGAAATAAGCGCCGATATGGCCGCGCCGAAACGCATGCTGCGCTTGCTGCAAGGCGATGTCGGTTCCGGCAAAACCATTGTCGCGCTGATGGCGATGCTACAGGCGGTGGAATCTGGGGTGCAAGCCGCCCTGATGGCGCCGACGGAAATTCTTGCCAAACAACATTACGCAAAACTCAACGAATTCCTGAAACCGCTCGGCATGGATATCGGCCTTCTGGTCGGCAAAGGCCGCGGCGGCGACCGGCAGGCGACGCTCGACGGCCTTGCCGATGGTTCATTGAAAATGGTGGTCGGCACGCATGCGCTGTTTCAGGACGATATAAAGTTCAAAGACCTCGGCCTCGCGGTCGTCGATGAACAGCACCGTTTCGGCGTCAGTCAGCGCTTGCAGCTTTCGGACAAAGGCCGCGGCGTCGATATCCTTGTGATGACCGCTACGCCCATTCCGCGCACGCTGACACTGACGGCCTACGGCGATATGGATGTTTCGCGCCTGCCCGATAAACCGGCGGGGCGGCAGCCCATCGATACGCGCCTGATCGATATGGGCCGCCTCGATGAAGTGATTGAGGGCGTAAAGCGCCAGATCGCCAAGGGCGCGCAAGTTTACTGGGTTTGCCCGCTGATCGAGGAGTCCGAAACCAGCGACCTCGCCGCCGTCACCGAACGCGCGAATTTATTGGCGCGGCGATTGGGCAGTTCTACCCTCTCCCGCATTGCGGGAGAGGGTGCCGAGCAGCGCGAGGCGGGTGAGGGACGCTTTCGCGCAGCGAAAGCGAATGAATGTCTGCCGCCCTCACCCTCCCCAACGCTTCGCGTTGGGCCCCCTCCCTCTCCCGCTAACGCGGGCGAGGGTAATCCGGTCGGCCTCATCCATGGACGCATGAATTCGGAAGAGAGAGACCGCGTCATGGCCGGTTTCGCGGCAGGCGCGATCAAGGTTCTGGTCGCGACCACCGTGATCGAAGTCGGCGTCGATGTGCCGCAAGCGACCCTGATGGTTGTCGAGCATGCCGAGCGTTTCGGCCTCGCGCAGTTGCATCAATTGCGCGGGCGCGTCGGGCGCAGCGCCGAAAAATCAAATTGTCTGCTCATGTATCAAGCGCCTCTCGGCGAAATGGCCAAAGCGCGTCTGAAAATGCTGCGCGAGACCAATGACGGTTTCCGGCTGGCGGAGGAAGATTTGCGTCTGCGCGGGCCGGGTGAGCTTCTCGGCTTCAAGCAAAGCGGCGCGCAGGAATTTCGCCTTGCGGATTTGAACCTGCATCAGGACTTGCTGCATATCGCGCATGACGACGCAAAATTGATCCTCAGCCGCGACCCCAAACTGGACGGCGAACGCGGACAGGCCTTGCGGACGTTGCTTTACCTGTTCGAGCGCGACGCCGCGGTGCCGTTGTTAAGGGCTGGATAAAACGAAATTGACGGCAGATGGGGACCGGATTACAGTTCGCCCAAGATTTTAACGTGAAGATTATGGAGTGAAGCATTATGAGCGTCCCCATTATTCCTGTGTCGTCTTCGGACCTCCAAAGCCAGTTGAACGTCAAAAGCCAGCCCTCCATTGAAATTCTAAATCTGTTGGTCGGCCAAGGTAGTTTTGATCCGCGTGTCCTGGTCGGAAAAATGCTGGCCGACTGGACGACTCTCAAACCTTATTCAGATATTGTCCGTATTGAAGGCCTCGAAACGCGCGGCGTTATAAAACAAATCAATAGAGGCGGCATAATTATCGGGGGCGTAAACTGGGCCGGAACGATAGAAACTTTTTTTGAGAAAGAAAATTTTCCGGCTTCTTTCATGCAGGCGAGCCGCCTTGTCACCCGCCACTCCGATAACGCCGTCATCGGCATCATCTTTGCCAGAGATAACTCATTTCAAAAATGCCATCTCGTGCCGGCTTCGGACATTAACGCCGCTCCATACACAAGAAGCTATATAGAACCCAACCCGGATTTCTTGCGCGATGTCAGGCGGCCGGTATTGCGTTATGGGGCACCTATAGGCGATATCGCAGGCAAGCGGCTGACAGTGCCTTTTGGGTTCGGCTCAAGGTAATCCACCCATTGTTTTAACCCCCTGCCCTTGCTATATCATAGGCCAGCCGCGGCCACTGAGTCCGGGTCATTTTCCCAATGGTAATGCTATGAACTTTCGCCTGAACCGCCGCCGCCGC
>JAATFY010000243.1 GCA_015654915.1 Rhodospirillales bacterium | reverse complement strand
TCCTGGCTTCCCGATCCAACCCGAACGATTGGAAGGCCTATGGATGGTGACGCCGGTTGGGGACGTGCGCTGAGCGGGTTCGTCCGCGAAATGACGCCGGAGCTGGCCATTGCCAAGCCGTTGCCGGCTCACATCATGATCGATCAGCTCGGCGCGTTGTTGGCGCTCGCATCCGGAACGGAGCCCGGCGGCGCAACGCAGACAAGCCCTGCACTCGCCTCCGTCAAAGACAGAATTGTCGATGCCGTTGCAGAACGCTACGGCGAACCGGGTTTAAGCGCGGCCACGATTGCGCGCGATCTCGGCATCTCCGAGCGAACTTTTCATCGCAGCCTCAGCCGCGGCGGCGTTACGTTTGCCGGTCTCCTCGGCGACACCAGAATGGCCGCCGCCAAGCGGATGTTGAGCGAGCCTCGCTTCGACAAACACAGCATTGCCGGAATCGGTCTGCGCGTGGGATTCAGCGACCCCTCTCATTTTATCCGGCAATGCCGCCAACGCCTCGGCCTTACGCCGGGCGCCTTGCGGCGCCGGCGCGCCGACGACGTGACCTGAATAATTTTGGCATAAAGCGGCCATCTGCCTGTCCGTTATAGGCCATCCGGGATTGCCATCCCGGCTTAACATGGTGACCGCAAGCACTATTCACGCAAGCACCACTCAGTGAGGCTATCATGACCGATACTTATGTTCTCGTTCACGGCGCATGGCACACAGGCCACGAACTGGAAGCCGTCGCAAAACATATCCGTGACGCGGGTCATCACGTGCATTGCCCGACGCTGGCGGGCAACCACAAGAATGACAGCCGGGCCAAGACCGGGCTCGACGACGCCATCGCCTCGCTCGCGCACTATCTCGAGACGCATGATCTCAAGGAGGTCCGTCTGGTGGGCCACAGCTATGGCGGCATGGTGATCTCGGGCGTCGCGGCTCGTCTTGCTTCCCGCCTCAAGCGGCTGGTCTATGTCAACGCCTTCGTGCCCCATGATGGCGACAGCCTCAACGATCTGGTGCCGCCGATCTACACCGGCATGTTCGACGCGATCGCCGGCGCCAATGATGGCGCGGTGACGCTGCCGTTCGAGATCTGGCGCGAGGCCTTCATCAACGATGCGGATATCGCGCTCGCGACATCAGCCTACGGCGTACTCAATCCGCACCCCTACAAGACCTTCACCGACAAGATCAAACTGAGCCAGCCGCTGGCGGCCATGCCGATCGGAAAATCCTATGTCAATTGCCAGCAGGACATCGCCCTGCCGCACAGCTACCCCTGGCATCCGCGCCTGTCGGAACGGCTGGGATTGTTTCGCCTGATCGAATGCCCAGGGAGCCACGAGACCTGGTTCACCAATCCCCCGCGCCTCGCGCAGGCCATTATTGAGGCCGGGCGGGATTGAGGAGAGCGACCTCGATCAGCAGATGAAGGCGATCATATTGCCTGAGCAAAGCGCCGTTTGACGGCGATCCGCTGCACGAATCCCTGTCGGGATTGTGGTGGATCGCCGAGTTTATTCCAAAACGCTACAAGGACCCGGCCGCAAATTTTGTGGCGCGCGGGATGCTCCACATGCGCGGCCCCGGCATGCACCGGCGAAGATCAACACGTCGGTGTTTGAACAGATGCGGCTTGGCCGAATTACCGGTTAATATGCGGAAGTGCCGTAGCCATCGTGGATGACTGGCCTCGGGACCGAAATCGCGAAAACTGGCGAATTGGTACATCCGCATTTCCAGCGCAATGCCCGCGACAGGGAATCAACGGTCATCGTGATCCTGGCTGAAGTTAGGGTCCGCAGTAGGCTGATGGAATCTCTTGTAGCCACAAATGTTCACTAAATGTTCTGATAAAATATCAAGTTAGGGATCAGCATGGCTTGCAAGTCGATTCTCTTTAGCGTTGGGCGCGCATAGGTGCTCTCGTTAACATATCGGCTAAGCTTATGAAATTTATTGCGAATCTTTGAGCGATTTTTTCGCATGACTCAAGGCTCGCCAAGTTTTGGCCTCAATTCCGGCGCTGCGGGCAGTTTCTCTAAATTATTTTAAGATGAGTCTTACAACAAATTCAAATAGTTAGATGTACACTGCCACATAAAAGTTCTTTTTGTGAAGGGGTTCCTAAATTCTTGTCAACTACTATTTTGTTGTGCGATTATATTATGTAGCGGCGCAGCCGGATCGGGCATCCCCTGACCCGGCTTGAATGACTCGCGGGAGATTCGGCATGGGTTACGCATCGAATACCAGCTTTGCTGGACCATTTGAAATCGATTCCGAAGTACTCGTGCGTGACGCCTTGGTCCGTGAAGCGAACGACGGTGATCGGATGTCCGATCTGAATGCGCGCCAATTTATTGAAAACAATAAGTTGAAAATCTTTGGTCTACAATCTAAGTTCTTCATGGAACTGCGGGAAAAGTTAAGCCAACTCGGAGCTTAGCTGCCCGACATTTTTGGAGCTGACTTTGGCTGTCGCTGGTAAAACGGCAGAGGAAATCGCTGCGCGCGCGGAAACGTTTCGCCAGTTTGCCAGAGTTCAAATGCTTCAGGAAGATTTTGCTTCCGCGAACGTCGTTTTTGATCCGGATTGTGCAAATCTGCTTTCCGAAGCTTACTTTGCATTGAGCGAAGCATACAAGAAACGCCGCCTGAAGCGCGAGAGCCTCACCGATTGGAGCAAAGTTGCAGCGCTTACCGCCGTCACGGTGAGTGTTATAAAACCTATTCGACCCGCGGGGCGTGCGGATAAACCTCAGTGGCCATATCTCAACCCCGCTTTTGGATTATTCTGTGCTTACGGTTTGTCGCAGGCAATTTTCGAATACCCGGAGTTTGACCAACGACGAAGACTCTATCAGTCGTCGCAAGGTGTCAGCTTGCCGTGTCTTCAGCCTATCATTTTAGAAGGCATTCACACGAAGGGGCAATTCACGTCGACATGGGATCTGGAGCACGATATCAGCGATTCCGAGATGTCCTATCTCGACATGGTCGTGACCAACTTTGTGTCTCTGATACAAAGCCACCGGCTTTAGTTCTCAACTTGAGCACTTAGATCTCTGCTTCTCACCTAGAATATCTAAGCTGTGTTATCCCTTCGTGACACAACCCAAGTTTAAGCGCTCCGCCAATGTTCCCTTAATGTTCTTGCCAGTTCCCTCACCTTCCGCTAGCCTCCGCACGGCAGAGGGGCAGCATGGTCCAGCGGGTTTCCACCGTCGCGTTTGAGGGGATCGAGGCC
>JAATFY010000106.1 GCA_015654915.1 Rhodospirillales bacterium | reverse complement strand
TATTTCGGCAAGCGTGACCGGTTTGCGGTAAGTAATCAGCATTTCGAATTTTGCGATTCCTTCCGGCGTCGGCGCGCGCGCATGGACTTCGCAAGCGCCGGCGGGCAGGCAGTCCTCCACGCTTTTTGCGGCCCGGGCGATGGGATAGTTCGGCCCGGCGCGCATCAGCATGAGAATTTCGCGATCATTGCAGATGTAAAGTTTGCCTTCCTTGTCGCCCAGCACGGAATGGATCAATCCTGCGGCATCGGTAATCGTAAATACCCGGTCGGAGTCTTTCGTCAGCCGGACATCGACGATCATCCATTCCTTAAGCGATGACTTCACATGCGGCAGGTAATCCAGCAATTGTTGATGGTTTTTATTGGAAAGTATTTCCATTGACCTGCCGTTCTCTTTTCGGCCGCAGCCTTGCCGGGAAACGAGGATAAGAAAATAAGAACATGGGGGATATGAAAATCCGTTCCGAATGCGGCGGATGCAGACGCATGTATTCTTTTGAATTATTGTTTTCGGCTTCGAAGCATGCCCCGTTAATCTTTACCGCCAAACTATTGCCGGCGTTTTATTTACATCTCGCTTATAAAAACGCCGACTCCTTGGCATGGCGGTTTGATGGGTCTTCGTGTGGAGTTCCTTGCAAGTCCCTTATCCATATTCCGTTCCTCAGGAGGTTCCCATGAAACACCCGCTAATCGCGATGAGTCTTATTGGCTTGCTCGGCACGACGCCCGTCGTTTGCTGGTCACCCGCTCATGCCGCTAACAGCAATGTCGAAGCCGCTCTTCAGAACTATGGCGATTTGTCCATGTTCTATCAGGCTCTCCTGAATACGGGCGTCATCAACGAACTGAACGAAAACCAGCGCTACACCATTTTTGCGCCGACAAACGCCGCTTTTGCCAGCCAGATCCGGCGGGAAACCTATCCCTGCTTTTATGCGGAACAATGCCGTCCGCAAATCGCCGCCATCCTTCGTAACCATATTGTTTTGGGTCGCTACGATCTGCGCGATCTGGTTACCTACGGCGCCGGTGTGCAGACGAGCAGCGGCCGGTTCGTGCATGTGGATGAGCCTTACGTCGCCGAGTATTCGGTCGACGGCCAGCGAATCCTGAGCAAGGGCGAAGTCGGCGGTAGCGTGGTTTACCGTATTAACGGCGTCTTGGTGAGCCCGCGCGACCTGTCCCAGTTCCAGACGGTTCGCTATGTGCCGGTGCCCGGCGGTGTAACCACGGAAAAGACCGTTATCCGCAAGACCTATCACACGCCGGTCGTGCCGGAAGCCTATCCGGCCGGTGGAATGGTGCCTGAGTCCGTCATCGTGCCTGACGGCGGAGAGACTACCACCGTTATTCATAGCTATACGACCGAATAGAGAAATCGCCGCCCGCCGCCCAAGGGGAGAATGGCCTTGGCGTCGGGCGGTACCCTTTCCGCCCCGCATCTTCAATCCCGTTTTAAGGAAAATCCCATGAACAACAATCCCACGGCCAAGAACGTGCTTATGTTCGTTATCATACTGGTGGTTGCCTTTTTGGCTTACACTGTCCTGACCATGCCGGACCGGCGCACAACCACCGAAAGAGTCGGCGATGCCATTCATGATTTGCCTCAGGGTGTCGATAAAGCTTCGCGTCAGCTCGAAGACCGTACGCCGGGCCAGAAGCTGGGCGATGAAATCAAGGACAATACCGGCACCCGTTAAGCGCGTCGATTTTCCCGCCGTTATAAGGCCTGATTAAACAAGCGGCGTATTCGGCCGCCGTCCTGTGATCACGCTGTAGATCAGCGAGGCGATAAACAGAATGACGAATAGGATAGCGAGTAATTTTGCGATTTCCGCACAAGTGCCCGCCAACCCGCCGAATCCGAAAACAGCGGCGACTACGGCCAGAAGAAAAAAGGTAACGATCCAGTTGAGCATGGCACTTTCCCAAAGTTAAGAGGTTAACGGTACGTGCTTTCTTGTTTGTCTTGTCTAATTGCACGGTTTCGTCACAGCCCCGGCAGCACTGCCGCTCACGGTGCGTTCACCCGGATGAGCTCCCTCGAACGCCGCTTCATAGAACCACAGACGTCCTAAGCTTTCAGTGGGCTTGGAAGGGTAGAAGTATA
>JAATFY010000121.1 GCA_015654915.1 Rhodospirillales bacterium | reverse complement strand
GAGGTCGATCAGGCGCGGAATGGCGCCGAGCGCATCATTGCAATGCAAGGTCGAGAAAACCTGGTGCCCTGTCATGGCGGCGCGTAGCGCCATTTGTGCCGTGTCGGTATCGCGCACCTCGCCGATGAAAATAATATCGGGGTCTTGCCGCAAAATACCGCGCACGCCCTCGGCAAACGTCAGGCCCTGCTGTTCCTGCACGGCGGTCTGGCGGATAAGATTAAACTGATATTCGATCGGTTCTTCCAGCGTCATGATATTGACATCCACGCTGCTGATCCTGCTCAGCATCGAATAGAGCGTCGTCGTCTTGCCGCAGCCGGTTGGCCCCGTAACAAGCACGATTCCCTCGGGACGTTCCAGAATAAGGTCAAGCTGCGCCAGCGCATCCGAATGGAACCCGAGCTTATCCAGTGGCAGCAGAACATGGCGATGATCGAGAATGCGGATGACGATATTCTCGCCCTGCGCAGTCGGCATGACCGCCATGCGAAAATCGATATCCGCGCCGCCCACCTGCATCCGGAACCGCCCGTCCTGCAAACTGCGCGTGTCCGCGATGTTCATGCCCGCCATGATCTTGAGGCGATGCGACAGTTCGGGCCAATGGGCGCTGTGCAGGGCGCGGACCTGTTGCATCACGCCGTCGATGCGATAACGCAAACGGACAAAGCTGCTTTCGGGCTCCAGATGGATATCGGAAGCATTGCGCCGCACGGCATCGAAGATAATTGTGTTCACAAGGCGCACAACCGGATGCTGCCACGTCTCGCCGCTTGCCGCGCTATCCTCGCCGTTTTCGAATTCCGCGAGGATGGTATCGAGCGACGTCGTGAAATCGCTGTAATGATCGATGATTTCGGCGATTTCCGTAGCGGACGCCACCCGCGGCACAAAATCGATATGGCGCGGGAAATAGCGCCGGATTTCGTCCATGGCCACGACGTCATAAGGATCGGCCATGGCAATTTCGAGCGTGGTATCGGTAAGGCTCACCGGCAGGGCGCGGCAACGCGCCGCGACGTGCTTCGGTAATTTCTGCATCAGGGCGGGATCGATGGCGGCGGTCTTAAGGTCGATGCTTTTGCAGCCGCTGCGCTCAGCCAAAACGGCGGCAAGACTGTCTTCGTCGAGAAATCCGAGGCGCACCAGAACCGCGCCGATCATCTTACCACTGCGGCGCTGCTCATGTAGCGCGATCTGCAACTGGTCAGGGGTGATCAGTTCCGAGTGCAGCAATTTTTCGCCGACGCGTATGACGGGAGGCCGGACACTTTCGTCTATGGCGCCGTCATCATTTTGAAAGCGAAGAATTTTGGCCATACTCACCACACCGTCTGGCAACTGCCGTTGCCGAACTGGCTGACCAGACTATTGCGGTCGGTAAAGGCCAGCACGTCGTCGTAAGGATCGTTACTCGCTTGTGAGAGCAGCGCGTTCACGAATATCGTGTTGTTATCGGCGTTGCATCTTGTGAATCCTCCGGTGGCCGAACAGGCCGGAACCGAAGAGGGGAAGGGAATGCGGCTGCCGTTATTGAGATCAGGCCCAGTCATCGCATAGAAAGAGCCGAATCCGCTGACGCCGTGGCTTACGAATATAACGGCAGCCTGCTGCGTGCCCGGTGTCACGGTTCCGTTCGGCATCTGCACGATGATGCGGTTAGAGGTGCTTAACCCCGTGCGGCACAGCCCTTTCTGGCTGGCGCCCTGAGTTATACAGGTAGGTGTAACTGTGTTGGGCGGCAGGTCGCTGGCCTGGCACGCCGCTGTCGGCGGCACGATGCCGAAATTGACGGTGAGGGCCTGATCGACGCGCATTGTGATCCAGTGGCCCCAGCCGTCATGCGCTGTCGAAACGGGCAGGCCAAGTGATCCGTAAGGCGGAATACCTTCAAGGATAGTGCATCCCCCGCAGGCCGCCGGTGAGATACTGCTGTCGCCGCGCACATGCCCGAAGCCAGCGGGCGCGGAATTGGCGACGTTGGCGGGCGTGGGGCAGGGCAGGCAGCCGTTCGCCTGCACATAGGCGGCAGTCGATTGCATCAACGCTTGCAGATTGGTTTGCGTCAGGTTGCGTTGGCTGCTGCTGCGTAACAACGTCAGCGCCGGAAAGATCGTCAGCATGACGAGACCGATCACCACCAGAACCACCGCCATCTCGACCAGCGTGAAGCCGCGATCCATCGGCATCGCCGTCACATCCGGACGCAGAGCGTATAGGTTTGCGCGCTGTCGTAGGTGGCGGCGACCGTGCCGTTAGCCCCGCCGGTCCCCGACAGCATCGCCTGAATATTGCCGGTGCCACTCGCGCCGTCGTCGAGGCGCGAGTCGATCGCCAGAGCGGCGGAACCGGGCACAGAACTTAAACATAATACGGTTGTGGTAAAGACACCGCCGAACGCGCCGTTCTGGAAGCCGTAAATTCCATTGAACGGATTGGGCGGCTGAGCCGTCACCGGCACCTGGTTCTTCACAAGACTGGCGGCGCGCAAATCCGCCCATGCCAGACGGCTTTCGGTGGTTGGGTCGCTGGAATCGAACGCACCATCGACGACCCCGTTCACGATACCTGTATAAGGAGGAACCGAATTGGGAAAACGCGTAGCGGCGTTGCTGTCGTCGCCGGGCAGGGCGCCGTAATTCTGGGTGTAGGTCTGGAACTGAGCCTGATAGGCCTGAATGGCGTTGATAGCATTCGTTATGCGCGCGTTCTGGATAATCTGCTGGCCGGTCAGAACGCCGCCGATGATAAGGCCGATAATGACAAGGACGATCGACAGTTCGACCAGCGTAAAACCGCGGCGTGCATTTTTCTGGAATTTCATATCAGGCTCCTGTCAGGACGGATTGGGCGGAAGCGGGGATAAAGGCGGCAATTTCGGCAGGCTGGCGGGCAGCGGCAAAGGCCGCGGGTCGTTGTTGTAATGGTGATAAAGCTCGCTGTCGGCGCTGTCGGCCAAAGGCGCGTCGGCGACCGTGGCGCGCAGGAGAATCACAAGCTCGGTGGTCTGGCCTTCGTTGTCGCGCGATTTGGCGAGTTCGCCGACGACGGGGAGCGTATCGAAACCGGGAATGCCCTGATCGTTGTTCTTCGAGCTGTCCTGCATCAGCCCGCCCATGATGGCGACTTCGCCGGAATGAAGCTGGATCACCGAATCCATTTCGCGCACCGCCAGCACCGGAATTTGCGATTGCACCGGATTGGCGACCCCCGCCTGCGCGGCATTAAGTCCTATCGACGGATCGTTCACCTCGTCGACGACCCGCGAGATCGTGGGCCGCAGCGTAATGGTGATGCGGTCGTGGTCGCTGTCGATGGCGGGCTGCACAGTCATAACAAGTCCGACCGGCACCGTGCGCGGCGTGCTGGTGTATACCGGCGTGGTTGTCACTGCCGCTCCGCTGGCATTCGTCACGGTGGTGAATTGCGCCTGCGTTACGAAATAGACCTGATTGGTAGCTACTTTAAGAACGGCGGTCTGGTTGTTGAGGACTGTCAAACGCGGCGCCGACAGAACCCGCGTGGTGCCGAAAGTTTTGACCAGATTGAGTATGCCGGAGAAATCTTTGTCATTGACGGAGGCCGTAAACACGCCGTCGGTCGCCGTTGTTGCAGTTGTAAAGGGCGCGCCGACGGCGGCGGGCCCGAAACGGCTGGCGGCGTTGAAGGCGCCGCTAAATAGCGTGCGCCAATTGATGCCGCTCTTAAAAGCATCGTCGAGTTCGACCTCGATAATGCGGGCGTCGATAAGGACTTGGGCATACGCTTTATGTTTGAGTTTCCGGAAATAGGCTTCGACGGCATTTTGCTGGAGCGTGTCGCCATAGACCGTAACCATGCCGGCTTGCCGGTCGATGCTGAAATTGGCGGCAGCCGGCTTGTCGGTTTTGCGGGCGGTCGATGTCAGGATTTGTACCAGCGATTTATCGACCTCGGCCCAGAAATCGGCATCGGACGTGCCGGAAATTTTCGACGTCGAATTATTCTGCGTTGCGCTCGCGCCGTTGGTGCTGGACCCGCCAAGGCTCCCGTTCAACCCGCCGCCGCTGCCGCTCGTCACATCGACATCGAATACGTTGGTGGAAATGCCCGTCTCGCTGGTGGTTTTGCGGGCGAGGCTGAGATAATCAAGCTGGTAAGTTTGCTGGTAAGGCTCATCCATTTCGATATGGATGAAAGAGCCGTCGACTTTGTAGCGTAACCCTGCCAGCGCGCAGATACGTTTCAGAACCTGATCGAACGGCTGATCATGCGCCGAAAAAATTACACCGCCGGTGACGCGCGGATCGAGCTCCAGATTCACTTTCGCTTCGCGCGCCAGTTCGATCAATACATCGCGCACCGGCACACTGTCTGTCACCGTGACGCTGACCCGTTTGTCGCTGCCGAGCGCGGGCGGCAGGGGCGGCACGATTTCGGCGGGCATTTCGGGGATCGGCGGCGGTGCGGCCTGCTTCTGCTGTTCCTCGGCCTGATCTTCGCGGTCGCGCAGCGCCAGATAATCGGCGCGTTTCAAGTGGCCGGCGGGATCGATTTCATCCGGCGGAAAAAACGTCGAGCAACCCGACAACAAGCCGAGGCCCAGCATAAAAGCCAGCAATGGAAAGAAGCGGGTGCGCTTCATAGATGATATCGGAACCGAAAGGAGTGCCCCGGGGAGAGGCATCGGAAGGCATAACATGCGAGCGCATGCAGGCTCCTTCTACTATCGGTTGCGTCCGGATGTCAAAGAAGGTTTTGAAGGGATTTCAAGCCTGTGGATCGTTTTGTGGATAAGTTACATCCCAAAAACACAAACCCTGCGGCGGCGCGGTCGGGCCGCCCTTGGTGCGGTCGCAGGCGGCGAAAGCGGCTTTGAAATCCTCGACGGTCCAGTAACCGGTACCGACATAGACAAGTGTCCCCACCATATTGCGCACCTGATGATAGAGGAATGAACGTGCTTTCGTGTGGATCGTCACGACTTCGCCGTCCGCCGCGATATCGAGTTGGTCGAGCGTCCGCACCGGCGATTTCGATTGGCAATATTGCGCGCGGAAAGTCGAAAAATCATGCTTGCCGATCAGAATTTTTGCCGCTTCCTGCATCGGCGCGAGGGAAAGCGGTTTCGAAACATGCCATGCCTGATCGGCCAGCAGCGCCAACGGCGCACGGCGGTTGACGATCCGGTAACGATAGCTGCGCGACAGCGCATCGAACCGCGCATGGAAAGTATCGGCAACAGTTTCGGCCTGCAACACCACAACCCTGTGCGGCCTGACATGGAAATTGAGCGCGTCGCGCACCACAGCGTCGGTCGTATCTTTTTCCAGATCGAAATGCGCCACTTGCGCCTGCGCATGGACACCGGCATCGGTGCGGCCCGCGACATGGAGCGTCACGGTCTCGCCGGAAAATTTTTGGATAGCTTCTTCAAGCACCTGCTGCACGGTCGTGCCGTGGGCCTGTTTCTGCCAGCCGCAGAAACCGGAACCGTCATATTCGAGCGTCAGCTTGCGGCGAGTCATAATTTATGGCCGACCGGCAAGCGTTGGCCGCGCAGGAAGGATGCGCCGTCGACAGCACCTTTGCCGCTGCGCTGCACCGTTTTCAGCCGCAGCGCCTGTTGGCCGCATGCAACCGTGAAATCCGCGTCCAGCAGGGTGCCGGGCGCGCCGGTTTTATCGATAACAACTTCACCGGCGAGAATTTTGATGGGCTCATTGCCCAGCATGAAAAAACAGCCGGGCCAGGGCTGTAAACCGCGAATTTGCCGCCCAATCTCGGTGGCGGGTTTGGCCCAGTCGATGCGACCATCTTCGCGGGTCAGTTTGGCGGCATAAGTGACGCCGGTTTCCGGCTGCGGCATCGGCTTTAATTTTCCGGCAGCAAGATCGTTGACAGCCTGCACAATCAAACCAGAACCCATCTGCATAAGCTCGTCGTGCAGCGATCCGGCCGTCGTCGCGGGCGTGATCGGAATTTTCTTTTGCAGCAGCATATCGCCGGTATCGAGGCCTTCGGCCATTTGCATAATGGTAATGCCGGTTTCATTATCGCCTGCCAGAATGGCGCGCTGGATTGGTGCCGCGCCGCGCCAGCGCGGCAAAAACGACGCGTGGATATTGACGCAGCCGAATTTGGGGGCCGCAAGGACGGGCAGTGGCAATATCAAACCGTACGCCGCGACCACGGCGATATCGAGGTTAAGTGCGGCAAATTTTTTCTGTTCCTCGACATCGCGCAGCGTTTTCGGCGTGTGTACTGCGATGCCCATGCCTTCGGCGGCATTTTGCATAGGCGACTTCTGTATTTGCTGGCCGCGTCCCGCCGGTTTCGGCGGCTGGCAATAAGCGGCGACGATATCATGTCCCGCCGCGGCTAAAGCGCGGAGCGCGGGCACGGCGAAATCCGGCGTGCCCATGAAGGCGATGCGGAGTTTTGGCATGATGTCAGAGAATGTGATCTTGGTCGTCGCGTTGCGCTTTTTCGACTTTGCGTTCGATGATGTCGCGTTTCAGTTTCGACAGATGATCGATAAAAAGAACGCCGTCCAAATGATCGATCTCGTGCTGGATACACTGGCTAAGCAGGTCTTCGGCTTCCAGCTCCTGCTTTTTGCCGGACTGATCAAGATAGGTCATGCGGATACGCTGCGGGCGCGTCACGTCGGCAAACTGCTGCGGAATGGACAGGCATCCTTCGCGGTAGGTGAAAGTGGCTTCGGGATCGCGCCAGATGATTTCGGGATTGGCCATCAGCAGGGCCTTGGTGCCGTTGCGTTCCTCGGAAATATCGACGGTGATGACGCGCTCCAGTGCGCCGACCTGATTGGCGGCCAGACCGATGCCGTTGCCGCGATACATGGATTCCAGCATATCGTCCATAAATTTGGCGACGCGCTTGTCGACGGATGCGACGGCCTGCGCCTTCTGGCGCAGCACGGGATCGGGAATGATACGGATTGGCATCTGGGTCATACTTCTAATATGGCAAATTCTGGTTAATTTTCAATATATTGGTCATTATAAAAAGAAAACGCAAAAAACGTTATTAGTTTCAGGAGAAAATGTTATGGTCCGCGCCCCGTAACTTCAAGTGCCGCGCGCATTTCAAAGGATTTGATATGAGTAAGAAACCGGAAACAGTTGAGCAATTTTTATTGCCTTTTGCAGGTGAAAATCCACCCGCCGTGCAGTCTATTGCGCTGGCGGACAAGCCATACGAGGGCAGTTATTTCAGCACGCCTGAATCTCTCAGGTATGCACTGGAACCTGTCCGGAAAAATAGGGCCACTGACGAACGTCCATTCATATTTGCCGAAGCCGACCTTCCCTTAAGAGGTCAATGGGATGTTGCGAGCGCGCCCGTACTTAGGCCGCATCATCCTGCGCCGAAGCGTCATTGGTTGCCAGGCTTCGTGGCTGAAGATCAACCGGCTCTAACGCATCAGGTAGCAATTTTCCGTCTTTAGCCGCGCCGAATTCCCGCAGGCGGCGGGCTTTGCCCAGAACGTTGCGCTCGAAGCTGCCGATCATGTCGTTATAGGCTTTCAGGCTGCCGCCTAGTTTGCTGCCGACCGCCGTAATGTGATCGGTCATGGTCAGAAGCGCGGCGTACAGTTCGCCGCCAAGTGCGCCGATCTTTTTCACATTGTCGCGCAGATTTTCCTGCCGCCATCCATAGGCAACGGTGCGCAACAGCGCGATCAATGTCATGGGCGTCGCCAGAATGACTTTTTGCCCGACGCAGTAATCCATCAGATCGGCATCGCAATCCAGCGCAGCACTGAGGAAATGGTCGCCCGGCATAAACAGCACGACGAATTCCGGCGTGCCTTCGACCTGATCCCAATAGGCTTTGGCGCCGAGCAGGCGGACATGTTCGCGTACCTGCTTCGCATGCTGCTTCAGGGCATTTTGCCGCGCCGGTTCGTCCGCGGTTTGCGTCGCATCGAGATAGGCCGCCAGCGGCACCTTGCTGTCGACGATGATGTTGCGTTCACCCGGCAAATGAACGATGAAATCGGGCCGTAACGTGCCGTCCTCGCCCGTAATCGTATGCTGCGCCGAAAAATCCTTGGTATGCGCGGCCATGCCGGTCATTTCGAGGATGCGCTTCAGTTGCATTTCGCCCCAGCGCCCGCGCGTGCTCGGCGTGCGCAACGCCTGCAACAATTGGCTGGTCTCGCCACGCAACTGCTGGTGCGTTTCATGCGAAACTTTCACCATTTCCACCAGTTCGCGGTAGGCGCCCTCGCGCTTGACCTCGAGCGCCTGCAATTGGGCATCCATGCGTTGCAGGGATTCCTTGACCGGCTTGACCATTTCGTCGATGGCGACAGTCTTTTTATCGAGCGTTGCCGTCGCGGCCTGTTCGCTCTGCTTCAGGCGGCTTTCGGCAAGTTGCAGGAAGGCTTCGTGGTTTTGTCGCAGCGTGTCGGCCGCCAGCGCTTTGAAATTATCGGCCAGTTGCGCCTCGGTGCGGAAACGCGCGCGCGCCAAAAGCCATACCAGCCCGCCGCCGATAACGAGGCCGGAGATAAAAGTTACAACCAGTGTCAAAGCATCATGCATGGCGCAGATTAGCATATTTTTACCGCGCTTCACCCCGAAAAACATGCTTTTCAGTCCGCCGGTTGCGTGCGGGGCGGAATGCCGGTAAATTGGGGTCGAAATGTCCACCCCCCGCCATTATTGCCGTTTTTTGTCCGTCCGCCCGAGGGCTAAGACTTGTCCCTGACGGCTAAACTCAGCGTTGTTTTTATCCTTATTCTCCTCAATGGCTTTTTCGCCATGGCGGAGTTGGCTATCGTTTCGGCGCGCCGCACCCGCCTGAAACAGTTTGCCGATGACGGCGACAGGGGCGCGCGGCTGGCGCTGCAGATGGCCGAAGATCCGGCTTCGTTTCTCTCCATCGTCCAGATCGGCATGACGCTCAACAGCGTTCTGGCCGGCGCTTTCAGTGGCGCCACGCTGGCGGGGCAATTCGGGGTCTATCTTAATACCATTTCGTGGATCAGTCCGCACGGCGAAGTCGCCGCGCTGGCTTTGACGGTGGCCGGTGTTACTTACCTAAATCTTGTCATCGGCGAGTTGGTGCCGAAACGTATCGGCCTGTCTTACGCGGAACCGATCGCCCGCCGCGTTGCTTTCGCGATGGGATTTTTTGCGACGCTTGCGGCCCCTGTCGTCTGGCTTCTCCGGCAATCGACCGAACTTTCCCTGCAAGCGCTCCGCCTTGCCAATCCCAAGGATATTTCGGTGACGCAGGAAGAAGTCAAGGACATGATCGCCGAAGGCGCCGAGAGCGGGGTATTCCAGCCTGCGGAAAAAGACATGCTGGAAGGCGTCATGCGCGTCGCCGACCGCACCGTGCGCACCATCATGACGCCGCGTCTCGATATGGTCTGGCTCGGCATCGAGGATACCCTTAAGGAACACCAGAACATCATCCGTTCCAGCGGCTATAGCCGTTTTCCCGTGGCGCGCGGCGATCTGGAAGAAATTCTCGGCGTCGTGCATGCCAAAGACATTCTTAATGCGTTGTTCGACGGTCAGCCGGTAGTACTGAATACCGTAATGCGCCCGCCGCTTCTGGTGCCGGATACCACGCCGGTGCTGCGTCTATTGGATCAGTTCAAACAGTTCGGGCAGCATGTAGCCGTGGTTGTCGACGAATATGGAAGCGTGCAAGGCATCGTTTCCATCACCGATATTCTGGAGGCCATCACCGGCGACCTGTCCGAACGCGGGCAGGACAACGAAGACAAACCGGTCCAGCGCGAGGACGGTAGCTGGCTGATCGACGGCATGACGCCTTTGGACGAAGTGGAAATGCTGCTGGGTCTCAAGAAAATGCGCGGCGAAGGCAATTTCCATACGCTCGCCGGTTTTATGGTGGAACAACTGGGCCGCTTGCCGTTATCGGGCGATCACTTCACGTGGGAAGACGCGCGGTTCGAAGTCGTCGATATGGATGGACGCCGCGTCGACAAGGTTCTCGTCCACCCGCCGGTCAATACGCAGTCGGAACTGGATCTGGAGATTTGAGCGCGGTATGTTGCGACCGCCGCGGCAGCGCGTTCACCATCGATACATACAAAGCTGCCCAGTAAGGCAGCGTTTGCACTGCCATCATGCCGGTCCATAGAACAGCGTCGCGGTTGCTGACGTCGAACCGTATCAATATGGCAATGCCGCAGAGAACCAAGGCAAGAAGCAGGCTAATTTCTTCCCGCGCCATCAGAAGCGCCTGAATGGCAGCCGGTTTATCGGCGCATTTCGGTGTGCGGAAAAAGGGCGTGTGGGATGTGAACAATCCCTGCCACACGGCGCGTGCGACGGCATGCGACAGCGCCATGCCCGCCACGGCGGCGGCAAGGCGGTCGCGCCAGCCGCATTTAACGCGGGCCTGATAAAGGCAAAAACCGGCAACGACCTTGAAGACGAAAACGCTGAGCGTCGGTACCAGAAAAACCGCCGGCGGAAACTCGACCAGCTTGAAGAGCAGCAGGACCGACCACAAAATCGCCGCGCTGGCGAAAACGATGTGCGCCGCATCGGCGAACCATGGCAGCCAGCCGGTGATGAAATGATAACGCTGGCCGCGTGTCAGGCTTTGTCCTTCCGAGAGTGCGCGCCAGTGGCGCTTCAGGATTTGCACCGCGCCGTAGGCCCAGCGGAAACGCTGGGTTTTGTAGGCGCTGAAATTGTCCGGCATCAATCCACGGCCGAGCGAATGGTTCATATAGACCGCTTCGAAGCCGGTTTCGAACAGGCGCAGGCCAAGCTCGGCGTCTTCACAAATGCACCATTCGGCCCAGCCGCCGACGCGCTGGATGGCCGACTTGCGGATCAGCGTCATGGTGCCGTGCTGGATGATGGCGTTGCGTTCGTTCCGCTGTACCATGCCAATATGGAAGAAACCCGCATATTCCCAGTAACACATGCGCTTGAACGCGTCTTCGTTGCTGTCGCGGTAATCCTGCGGCGCCTGCACGAAAGCGACATCAGGCTTGTCGAAATAGGGGAGTGTGGCGAGCAGCCAGTCGTGGCTGACGACATAATCGCTGTCGATGACGCCGATGATCGCGGCGTCCAGCGCGGTCTGCGCCAGCGCGAAATTCAGGGCGCCCGCCTTGAAGCCGGGCCATTTCGGCAGATGGAAAAAACGGAAACGAGCGCCGAGTTCGGCGCAGTGTTCTTCCAGCGGTTTCCAGACGGCTTCGTCCTGCGTGTTGTTATCGACGACGATCACTTCGAAATTGGGATAGGCAAGCTGCGCCAGTGCATCCAGTGTTTCGATCACCATATGCGGCGGCTCATTATAGCAGGGGACGTGGATCGAGACTTTCGGCGCGTCGGCGGGAGGCACCCAGTTCTGGTGCGGCTCGAAATAACGGCGGCGCTCGTTGGTCCAGATCACTTCGGTAAGCTCGAGGCCATCCACCAGGAGCAAGGCCAGAAGAATGATTTGCGCGCCGATCAGCGCGATCCATGCGACAAGATTGCCGTCGAGAATTTTTTCGGCCAGCGCCGCCATGACGGCCCAGATCAGGACCGAGGCGACGGCTTGTATCAGCATGGCATAGAAGAGTTGGCCGGCGAATTTCAGGTTTTGCCGCCGGCGCACGAACCACTGGATGGGAAAGAGCGCCAGCAGCGAAGCCATGATACAACCCCACAGCCAGCGCGTGGATTCAGTCACTGACCCGCTCATGGCGAATTTTGGCTTATGCTCCGTATTCCACAGGCCCCAATGCGCGCCGACGGTGCCTTCGATGCTGCGTTTCCACGGCGTATCGAAAGCTTCGACGATGGAGTAATCCAGCCGTTCCTCGCTGGCGATATTGAGGAAATCGCGGATGAATTTGGCCTGATTGATCTGTGACGGCTCGGCGCCCTTGACCCATTCGCCTTCGCTCGGCCATCCGACTTCACCGATATAAATATGTTTCTGCGGGAAAGCTGTTGCGAGCTGCTTATAGCGGTAAAGCGTGTAGCCGATGGCGCCGCTTTCCGGCACGCCTTCCCAGTAAGGCAATATATGGACGGTGATAAAATCGACGCTGTCGGCAAGCTCCGGGTATTTCAGCCAGATATGCCACGGCTCGGCGGTAGAAACAGGGATATTCACCTGCCGCTTGACGCGCTCGATCAGGGCGATGAGGTCGGGAGCCGATATGTCCTCGCGCAACAGCGCTTCGTTGCCGATGATCAGGCGTTTGACGTTCGGGTTGGCGTGCGCCACGTCGATGGCGTGCGCGACTTCCTGTGCGTTCGCTCCGGCATCGCGCGAAATCCACGCGCCGAGATTGACGTTGATATTATGATGAGCGGCGACCGGCACGATGCGGTCGAGCCCGTCGCTGACGCCGTATATGCGGATACCGTTTGTATGGCCCTCGAGAAGGGCCATGTCGCGCTCGATATCGCCGTCCGACAGGCGATTGGCGTCGTCGCCCGCCTTGTACCCGCTGTAGGAAAGACCGTTGATGACGCCGCCCCAGGCGCGCTCGCTGACGCTGCGGTTGACAAGGGCCCAGACGGTGAAATTCGCCAGAAGAACCAGCGTCAGGATAAGGGTAAGACGTTTGATGGTGAGCATGTTTCAAGCCGTAAAATACGGCCATCGAATATCAGGAAACGGAGAAAAAGTGTCAGATTTTTTTATTCCACGGTATAATGCGTTTTCGGCCTTATGACGGCCCCATCTGCTTGGCCTTGTCACCCAGAGAATTAACGAGAGCTTCGATCCCGTCGCGGTTGACGATGGAACTAAACTCGGCGCGGCGGGTCGCCAGCTCGCTGATCGAACCGTCGAGAAACACATCGACGATGCGCCAGCTGCCTTTTTCGTCTGTGCGCATCAGATAATTCAACGCGACAGGATCGCCTTCCTTGGGTGTCAGGCGGGTTTCGACGATCACGCCGCCGTTGGTGGGTTGCGTGCCGGTAACTTCGAATTGTTCGCCGTTATATTTGGCAAAACGGCTGGCATAATTCGCTACGCTGAAATCCGAAAAGGCCGAGGT
>JAATFY010000035.1 GCA_015654915.1 Rhodospirillales bacterium | reverse complement strand
GCCGTCGCGCCCGACGATGCCGATGATCTTGCTGCCGCGTTTCTTGGCCATTTCCAGCGCCGCGACCAGATTGGGGCTGACATTTTTCTCGCGATTGCCGCCGCCGACGGAAAAGATCATCACCACATCATTGGCCGACAACCGGCTGACTTCCAGCCAGCCGGTGAAGACGCCTTCCCAGCCGTCGTCGTTGGTGCGGGCGGTGAGTTCCGAAACATTATCGGTTGGCGCGTAGCTTTCGATACCGGCGATTTTGCGGAAATCGTTGACCGCGTGCGACGCATTTCCGGCGCTGCCGCCGACGCCCAGAATGAACAGCCGTCCCTGCTCGCGCACATCGGCCAGAATGCCGATCATGGCGTCGATCTGTTTTTGATCGAGGCTGCCGGCAATCTGGGCGGCTTCTTTAAGATACTGGGCGGTGTAGTTTTCGCTCATGGCGGGCCTGTTGCGGTGACGGGATAAGGCCTGTCTTAAAGCATTATTCAGGGCCCGTTTCCAGACCGCTCCAGATAGGCTTCGGTCTCCGCCAGCCCTTCGGGCTTGCCGATCTCGTAAAACCGCGTAAATACTTCCCATCCGGCCAAATCGCCGGTTTTGGAAAGGCCGTGATAAACGGCGGCCAGGTCGAACGGCTGGTCGGCGGGACCGGCAGCCAGCACGGATGCCTTGAACAGGCCGAGTCCATAATCGATGTAATCCATCGCCGGATCGGGCACTGTCTTGTCATAAAAAATAGAACCGTCCGGCATTTTTTTCACATTACTGCGATCCCATTGACCGTTGTTGCGCAGGATCGTCATCAGTGCCGGTTTTCCGGATCGGGTAAATGCGTCGGCGACCGGTGCGAATGGGATATCGAGATAGCTATCGCCGTAGAGGACAAAGAATTTTTTACCCAGCATCGGCAGGGCGCGGCGCAAAGCCCCGCCGGTTCCCATCAGGCGTTCGCCGTCATGCGAATAACGCACGGCAATTCCGAATTTTCTGCCGTCGCCGACAGCATCCACAACTTGTTCGCCGAGATGACCGAGGCAAAGAACCGCTTCCCCCACGCCTTCGCGCGTCAGCAGGCGCAACTGATGGGCAATGAAGGGTTCGCCCGCAACCTCGATCAGGGCTTTGGGCATTTTTTCCGTCAGTGGCCGCATGCGGGTTGCAAGTCCACCGGCGAGAATGGCGACGGGAGGAAGTCCCATGGACGCGTCCTTTTATTGCACGATTGTCTTGGTGCCTTCGAAATCGAACCGGAAGCGTACCTCGCGCAATCCCGCCGCAAGCATGGCGTGGCGCAGCCGGACTTTTTCTTCGGTGTAGAACATCAGGAACCCGCCGCCGCCCGCGCCGATCAGCTTGCCGCTGACGGCGCCGTTTTCCATGGCTTTCTGATACCATGCGTCGATATCGGGGTTCGACATGCCGCCCGAGCGCTGTTTCTTGTGTTCCCAATGTTCGTGCATCAACTGGCCGTATTTATGCAGGTCGCCGGTTTCAAGCGCGGCCTGGCTGCGCAGGCCCAGATCCTTGACGTAATGCAGGTTGTCGATCATCGATTTGTCGGATTTTTTGGTGCGCGAATCCTGATCCTTCAGAATGCTTGAGGCGCTGCGCGAATAGCCGGTGAAGAACAGCAGGAGATTGTCTTCGAGGTTGTAAAGCGTTTCGGAAGAGATTTTGAGCGGCCATGCTTCCACTTTGCCGTCGCGCTTGAATTTGAAGCAGGTCACGCCGCCGTAAGCCGCGATATATTGATCCTGCTTGCCGACCGGTTCCTGCAGGAGGTCGATCTCGATATGGCAGGCCTGCTCGGCCAGTTGTTCGGGCAGAATCAGGTTCTTGTTATAGGCATGCAGGGCCTTCAAAAGCGCCGTCGTAAAACTTCCGGACGAACCGAGACCGCTGCCCGCCGGAATATCGGCCATGCTTGTGAGCTCCAGATGGTGCCCGTCGAGGCCGACCAATTCGAACGCTTCGCGGATAATCGGATGCTGCAAATCTTTCAGCGACGCCACGCGTTCCATCTTGGAATATTTGACGATCAAATCTTCGACGAAAGTCTGGTGAACCGTGATGTAGACATATTTGTCGATCGCCGCGGCGATCAGAAACCCTTCGTGCTCCTTGTAATAAGACGGCAGGTCGGTGCCGCCTCCGCCGAGAGTGATGCGTAAGGGGCTGCGGGTAATGATCATCGTTTGGCTCCTTCGTATGCAGTCATCGCAACTCAAGAATTGACAGGCTGTTTCGCGTTAAACTTCTTTCTTGCAGGCGGTTCGGGGCACGGCCCGTCAATTCTTGAACTGCGACAGGTACAATTTCCCGATGATATCGAGATTGGCTTTGGCGTCATAGACGGTTCCGAGCGGCGGACGTCCTTTATCCAGCGCCTCCATCAAATCGGCGAATTCCGCTTCCCATGAGGCGTCGGGGGCGGGAAATTCCCAGACCGTCGTTTCGGGCGGCCCCATTTCCGGTAACATACGGTAGAAAGTCAGGCGCTCGGGGCCGTAGCTGCCGCCCAACCCGTCGACCACCAATTTGCCGACACGGCCGTAAATTTCGAAGGAAAACATGTTTTTCCATTCCGTCCAGCTTGCATGCAGCCAGGCGATTTGCCCCGTCGCGGTGCGCAGATTGATGAAAGCGTTGTCATCGACCGGAATATCCCAGAACAGGGTACCGAGCGTGCCGCTGACTTCGGCGAAGTCGCCGAGGAACCAGCGCGACAGGTCGATGAGGTGCGAACCCTGATCGATCAACTCGCCGCCGCCGGATTTTTCCGGCTGGCAGCGCCATTCCTTTTCCATCCCCAGCCGCCCGCCATGGCCGTAACGTCCGCGGATAAACATCAAGGGGCCGGCGGCGCCGGAAGCTACGATTTCATGTGCTTTCTGCAGCGCCGGATGAAAACGGTGGTTGAATCCCACCTTGACGGTGCGCTTGGCGCGTTCGGCGGCGGCGATAACGGGAACCAGTTCGGCGCTGGTGAGCGCGGCGGGTTTTTCGACCAGCACATGGCAACCGGCCTCGACGGCGGCCAGGGAAATTTCCGCCAGCCGGTCATGGGTCGTGGCGATCACGACCAGATCGGGTCGCGCGGCGATAACTTCTTTCCAGTCGGCAAAAGCTTTTCCGGCAGCGCTGTTATTTTTGAGCAGGTCCTCGGCGCGGTTCAGGTCGATATCCGCCGCCGCGATTATGTTCAGGCCGTGCGCCTTCGCCGCTTTCGCGCGTTTCTGGCCGATCAGGCCGCAACCGATGATGCCGACGGTTTTGATCACGAAGCTTCCCATTTCTTGCCTCGGTCGGCGGGCACGATGCGGCGCAAAGTATAAATATCGCTGCCGGTCAACTCGTCGCGGCGTGCGGCCAGCGTTGGCCACGGGTCCCATACGGCGCTGAGCAAACGTCCGGTAATGCCGTTGCTTTCGGCCGAGCCGAGCCAGACGCAGAGAGATGCGCCTGTCGTTAAAGGCGTGCCGCCCTCGTCGCGGATTTTCAGCATGCGCCGGTAAAAAGCCTCGCCGACTTTTTCGGGACCGGCATCGATCAATTGGTCGGTAAGGCGGGTCGCCAAGGCGCCGGGCGCCACGGCATTGACATCGATATGGTCGGACTGGACTTCAAGGGCAAGGCTTTCGGTGAAACGCACGACGCCGGCTTTGGATGTCGCATAGGCGCTGATGCGCGGCATCGGGTTGGTGGCCCCGCCACCCGACAGGTTGATGATCTTGCCGTAGCCCTGTTGTTTCATTATCGGCAGGGCGCAGCGGCAGGGATAGACGGTGCCGAGTATATTGATGCGTATCGCCTCCGCCCATTCGTCCCAGTCGCTGTCTTCCAGCGGCCCCATCGGGCCATAGATGCCCGCATTGTTGACGAGGATATCAAGGTGCCCGAATTCTTTTTTGGCGGTGGCGAACAGCGCATCGACCTGCGCGCGGTCGGCGACATCCGCAACCTGGATCAACACGCGTTGGCCGTCGGCAAGATTAGCGGATAACTCTTTTTGTACTTTCAGCAGCGACTTTTGCGAACGCGCGCACAGCAGAACCGAAGCGCCCTCGACGACATATTGCGCGGCGATGGCGGCGCCAAGGCCTTGGCCTGCGCCGGTAATAACGGCATTGCGGTTCTTGAGTTTCATCGGACGATCTTTATCAGGGTTTTCCGATCGTAACATAGCGCAGGCGTGGATCGTTGGCGATTGCCGGCGTCAGGAAGCGGTTCTGGTCGAGAATCAGGGGCGAAACCGCCATGGATTCCGCCAGCGTATCGGCGGTCAGCGTCTTGAATTCCGGCCATTCCGTCGCGATCACCAAAGCTTCGGATTCCTTCAGCGCCGTCTTCAGGGAATCGGCCAGTTTCACCTTGCCGGACAAATCGCTCGGCAGTTCGCGCACGGCGGGATCGAAGGCGATGACTATTGCGCCTTCGCGGATCAGGTCGCGGCAAAGTTCAATCGCAACTGAGCGGCGGGTGGCGTCGGTGTCCGGCTTATAGGAAAGGCCAAGCACCGTGATTTTCCGTCCCGCCAATGTGCCGAAATGTTCGCTGATGCGGCGCAATGGCCAATGGCGGTGGATTTTATTGCTGCGGATAATACCATTGAGCAGCGGCAGATCGAGTCCATGCTCTTCCGCCAGTTGCGTAAGGAACGTCACGTCGCGGGCCAGCGTGCCGCCCGCGAAGGCCGCGCCGGGGCGGATATAACTTTTTTGCCCGACGCGCGGTTCGGCGCGCAAGGCGGCCTCGACTTCAGCGGCGTCGGCTCCCACCTGTTCGCAGACCGTCGCCACTTCGTTGATGAAAGTGACGCAGGTGGCAAGAAAAGCGTTGAGGGCGTGCTTGACCATCTCCGCCGCCTCGATCGACACCCACATCAGGGCGGGGCAGAAGCGCGAAACCACGGGCTCGATCTGCCGCCGCGCAAGGCCGCCATCGGCGCGGTCGTCGGTGCCGATAACGATGCGTTCCGGATGCCTAAAGACATCGATTGCCTTGCCGAGCCGCAAATTCTCGGGCGAGCAGGCAAAGCCGATCTGCCGCCCCTGAGCCGTCGCGGCAAAGCTTTCGGCCAACGCGCGGACGCTCCCGACCGGCATTTGCGACGACACCAGAACCGCCGCGCCGTTTTTAAAACGGGGAAAAAGGCTTTCGACTTTGCCGCGCACGAAAGCGACATCGGCATTGTCGTCGTCGTCCACCGGCGTATCGAATGTCACCCACACCAGATCGGCGTTGGCGACCGCCGCAGCCTTGTCGGTCGTAAAAGATAAATAACCGCCATCGATGCCGGTGCGCGTAAGTTCGGCAAGGCCCGGCTCGAACAAAGGCGGCTTGGCCTGCCGCAGGTTCTCAACCACGCGGGCATCGTCATCGAGGCCGACGGTCGTGAAGCCCGCTTCGGCCAGACAGGCGGCGGTCACGGAACCGAGATGCCACAAACCATAGACGCAGATTTTCATGGGCGTTTCTCATAAACCCATTGATTGGCTTGCAGCCAGGCAAGGGTTTTCATAATGCCTTCGCGGATCGCATGTTTCGGCTGCCAGCCCAGCGCCCGGATTTTCTTGATATCCAGAAAGATGAACGGATTGTCGCCGATCCAGCCGCGGTCGCCGCCGGTATAGGAAAGCCGCGGCTTGAGGCCGAGATGGCCGATAATCGCGGCGATGCTGTCATTGACGCTGACATATTCCTCGGTGCCCAGATTGAAGATATTGACCTTGGCATCGGCTTTCGCGATGGCTGTCAGCATGGCGTCGATGCAATCCTGTATGTAAAGGTAGGATTTGCGCTGCGTGCCGTCGCCCAGCACTTTCAGTGTTTCCGGATCGTCGCGCAATTTTTGGTAGAAATCGAAAATATGGCCGTGGGTGTAACGCTCGCCCAGAATAGAGACGAAGCGGAAAATATAGCCTTGAAAGCCGAAGCCTTCGCAGTAAGCCGCGATCAGCCCCTCGCCCGCAAGTTTTGATGCGCCGTAAAACGATGTCTGCACCGGAAAAGCCGCGTCTTCCGGCGTGGGAATGACGGGAGCCTCGCCATAAACCGAGCCGGTCGAGGAAAAGGCGATCCGCCGGATGTTGTTGGCGCGCATCGCTTCCAGAACATTCTGGGTGGCGACGGTGTTCTGTTCCAGGTCGCGGCGCGGATGCTGCGTGCCGAAACGGACATCGGCGTTGGCGGCGAGATGGAAAACGAAATCGCAGCCCGCCATCGCTTTCGTCAGCGCCGCTTCGTCGAGCGTATCGCCGGCAATAAAACGGAAATTGGATTGGCGGTGGGCACCGGCCAGAAATTCGGCGCAGCCGGTGGAGAGATTGTCATAGACGGTGACATGCGCGCCCGCGGCCAGCAACCGGTCGGCCAGATTGCTGCCGATGAAACCGGCGCCGCCAGTGATGAAATAATGAGGATTATTTTTGTTCATGGCCGGCCTTGAATACCCAAAATTGCATCAGCAGGAAGTTGACCCCGGGAATAAGGACCATCGTCGCCATAACCGCAAACAGGTAACTCAATTGTATCCGTGTCACAAGCATCATCGCTGCCGTCGATAGCACCACCGATACTATGGCTTGCACGATAAAACGGGGCACATAAATCTTGTGTCGTCCTTTGGCCTGAAAAGTGAAAGAATAGTGACCGATATAGGAACAGAGCGCGGCCAGTGCCAAGCCGATGCCATGCGCCGCCAGCGGATTCAGCCCCAGCCATTCGACACAGACAAAAACAGCCGTTCCATACAGCAGGGCCGCGAAGATACCCACCACGCTGAACCAGCCGAGTTTGCGTAACAGCCGCGCCATGTTCGTTAGCCCGTTTTTTTGCGCGCGACCAGACCAAGGCAAAGATTGAGGTCAATGAAAGGAAGACGGAAGGGAAAAAATTCCCGTTTTTCGATATAAAAATAACGTTCGAGTACGGCCAGTATTTCGGACGGCGAGTTAATATGTTCGCGTCGGATGAACCAGTCGTAAGATTGTTTGTAGCGCCGCCGGAAAATCCGTTCGGCGGAGATAAAACGGGTCAGGCGGTAAAGCCAGCCGGGATCGCAGGGAATGACGATATGGAAAACGCCTTTGGGATTAAGCAGCCGTGCCATTTCGGCCAACGCCGCCGGTAAATCGGGAAGATGTTCGAGCACATGTACCGCCACGACACGGTCGAAGAAACCATCGGGGAAAGACAAGCGCTGCTGGCAGTCGCCCATGACCACCTTGACCTTGGGGAAGCGCGTCTGGATATTCTCGGCCATGATCTCGCGCAATTCCAGACAGTAATAATCCTGAATATCGAGATTCTCGTAACGCGCGTGCTCACCCAGACCGGCCCCGATCTCGATGGTTTTGCCGCCGATTTTGATATCATGCTGGCGAACCGGAAAGCCATGGTTAAAGCGCTCGATCATGCCGTAACGTCGTGGCAGCACTTCGTGCCAGTGCCGGACAAAATCGTCACTGATGCGTTGCTGCTCTGCCGTCAAGGGCGGAAGAAGCTTGGGCCATTGGAAGCGTGGCGGGTAGAGGTCGGCATTACTCATCGGCGAAATCCTGATAGTAGCGGCGAAATCAGCCCCGCTCACCCTACCTGTCGGTAGGGTTTCCGGCAAGTTATCAGGGCGCGAATGCCGAAGGGCAGGTAAATATGACGACGCAACGTATCTTCGATATGCATAAGGGGTCCGAGCAGGCCGGAGGCTTTGTTGGAACCGGTAATCTGCTGTTTTACTTTTGCGCGGGTCGCGGCTTCGCCGCGCAGGCGGTTCAATTTTTTGGTCGCCCAGAATGCCGGGTAGATCAGAAAACCGAGATGCGAACGGGTAACGATATCGAACCCCGCATTGCGCACCAATTTTTCCAGACCCGCCATATCGTAACGGCGGTGATGCATCAGATGCGCGTCGTAGCCGTCGAACAAATCCGGCCCTGCCGGAACCTCTGCCACCATAATCCCGCCGGGTTTCAGGATACGGTAAAGCTGGCTTACGGCCAGATCGTCATGCTCGATATGTTCCAGCACATTCAAAAGCACCGCGGCATCGACCGCGGCATCAGGCAGAGGGCATTGCGCAAGATTGAATTGCAGCAGCGGAAGGCCGGGCATCTTTGAGCCAAGCGCCTCGAGCGTTTCACGGGTGTAATCGGCGCCGATAATG
>JAATFY010000004.1 GCA_015654915.1 Rhodospirillales bacterium | reverse complement strand
TCGGCGGGCGAGAGAACTATTGGCCGCCATATCTTTAGCGACGGCGGCCGCTACGCGGGCGAGGGCAATCGTTCTCGCACTTCTCCTGACCCTGACCCAGACATCCAGTTTTGACGTATACGCGCAGTAATCCGGCGGCGGCGAGCAGCCCGAATTTATCCGCGATGCCGAAATCGAGAATTATCTGCATGCGCTCGCGACGCCGATTTACCGCGCCGCCGATGTCAATCCGGACAGCGTTACCATCGCCATCGTCAAAAGTAATGTCATCAACGCTTTCGTCGCCGGCGGCATGAACGAATTTTTCTATACCGGCCTTTTGCAACTGGCGGATAGTCCTGAACAGTTGGCGGGCGTCATCGCCCACGAAACCGGCCACATCGCCGGCGGCCATCTTATTCGCGGACGCGAGGAAATGCGCAACGCGTCGGCGCAGGCCATCCTCGGCATGGTGCTTGCCGTCGCCGCCGGAGCCGCGAGCCGCAACGGGCAGATCGCCGCGGCGGGCATGAGCGGCGGCCAGCAAATTGCCGAACGCAACTTCCTCGGTTTTAGCCGTTCGCAGGAAGCCTCCGCCGATGCCGCCGGTATGTCGTTCCTCGACAAAGCGGGTATTTCCGTGCGCGGCATGCTGGAATTTTTTCAGAAACTGGCGGGGCAGGAAATGCTGCCCGCCGACCGTCAGGCCGAATATGTGCAGACCCACCCCCTGACGCAGGATCGTATCGAGAATGTGCGCCAGCATCTGGAGCATTCGCCGCTCAAGGATGTGAAGCTCGATCCGAAATTTTATACGATGCACGACCGCATGAAGGCCAAGCTGCTTGGCTTTTTGCAGCCGGAAACAGCCTTGCTGCGTTATACGGACAAGGACCCGCGCCTGACCGCCCGCTATGCCCGCGCCATCGCGCTTTACCAGACCAATCAAGTCGGCCGCGCGCTGAACCTGACCGATGGGTTTATCATTGAAGATCCGGACAATCCGTTGTTCTACGAACTGAAGGGACAAATCCTGTTCGAGAACAGCCGCATCGAAGAATCCGTGACCAATTATAAAAAGGCCAACGAACTGTTATCGAATTCCTCCTTGCTGCACGAAGCCTACGGCCATGCCTTGCTGGAAACGAAAGATCCGGCGCGGCTCGATCTCGCTATCCAGCAGCTGCTCGAATCAAATCGTCTGGAAGATCGCGTGCCGGTGACGTGGCATCTGCTGGCCTCGGCGTGGGGGCGCAAGGCGGAATTAGCGAAGGATCAACAGTATGACGGTATGGTCAGCTACGCTTTAGCGGAAGAAGCCGTCGCCAGAGGCGCCGACAAGGAAGCTGGGCAGTTGGCCGAACGCGCCATGAAAGTTTTGCCGAAAGGCACGCCCTACTGGCTGCGCGCGCAGGATATCAAGCTGACAACCGCGCCCGATGCCGATCATCCGAATGACGATGAAAAGCATGATAAACTGAAAGTCGGTGATCGTGGGTAGTGTCTCATCTTAAAATCGCCTCCCCCTTGCGGGGAGGCAGAAAAAAACGGTGTTACGAAGTAATGCCGTTTTTTTCGGTGGGGGTCCAACCCCTCCCCGAAAAACACTTTGTGTTTTTCGACCCTCCCGCAAGGGGAGGGTGATTAAACAGTCAAACCGAGACACTCCCCGAACGTTGACTCGGCGGTTAAAACTTGGTTCTGTCTTTACCGGTTAAAAAGACTATAAAGGGTTTTCCCCAACGGATCGGAGTCCTTCATGCGTTACGCTATCTTGTTGCTGACCGCCGCGCTTCTCGGTTTTTCCGCGACGGTCTATGCCGAGGATATGACTCCGGCACCCGCCGCCCCGCCGGCGGCGGCGGCGAGGGTTTTTTCCGACGCCCAGCGCGCCGAGGTTGAAGAGATCATCAGGGAATATCTGACGAGCAAGCATCCCGAGGTTCTGATGGACGCGATGAAGGAATTGCAGAGACGCGACCAGGCCAGCGCCGAAAACAAAAGCAAGGAGGCCATCAGCGCCTCGAAAGACAAGGTTTTCAGCGATCCCAACACGCCCGTCGGCGGCAATCCCAAAGGCGACGTGACGGTTGTGGAGTTCTTCGACTATCAATGCGGTTATTGCAAAATGTCGGAAGAAGGCGTCCAGAAACTGCTGAAAACCGACAAGAACGTGAAGTTCCTTTATAAGGACTTTCCCATCCTCGGGCCTATGTCGGTTACCGCCGCCCGCGCCTCGATCGCCAGCATCAAGCAAAACAAATACGTCAAATTCCATGACGCTCTGATGGGCGTGAAAGACCACCTGACCGACGATATCATCTATCAGACCGCCAAGGATGCGGGACTTGATGTCGAGAAGCTGAAAAAAGACATGGACGACGAAGCGACTTCCAAGATTATCGCGGCCAATCTGAAGGTCGGCGGCGATATCGGTGTGCGCGGAACGCCCATGTTTATCGTCGGCGAACAAATCTATCCGGGCGCTATGCAGTATGACCAGCTCAAGAAATCGGTCGATGACGCGCGCGCACCAATCAGGAAAAACTAAAGACAATGGCTGCGGGTAAAACGAAAAAAGCGCTGCCGGTTCTGGTTCTGAACGGGCCGAACCTGAATATGCTGGGCGTACGCGAGCCGAAAACCTATGGCCGCGCCACGCTGCGCGATCTCGAAACATTTTGTAAAAAAACCGCCAAGGAGTTTGGCCTCACGGTCGACTGCCGGCAGAGCAATGTCGAAGGCGAACTCGTCACATGGATACAGCAGAGCCGCAAGACGCACGGTGGGATCGTCATCAATGCCGGAGGCTACAGCCATACCTCCGTCGCCATACTGGATGCCCTGCTTCTCAGTGAATTACCGGTGATCGAAGTACATATCTCGAACATCTACGGACGCGAGAAGTTCCGGCATCATTCCTTGCTGTCAAAAGCGGCCAAGGGCGTCATTTGCGGCCTTGGAATCGACGGTTACGGCTATGCCTTGCAATCCATGGCAAAACTGCTCAAATCGCCTAAATCCGGAAGGTAAAACATGGCTGACAAACTCGACCTCGACACTAATCTCGTCCGCAAGCTTGCCAAGCTGCTGGAAGAAACCGGCTTGAGCGAAATCGAATACGCCGAAGGCGACAAGAAAATCCGCTGCGCCGTAGCGCAGAATACGGTTGTACACACCTCTGCCCCCGCCGCCGGTACAACCCCTGCTCCTGCCGCCGTGACCACCGAGGTCAAGAACGCCGTCAACGGCACACCAGTACCTTCACCTATGGTCGGCACCGTCTATCTGGCCGCTTCGCCCAAAGACACGCCTTTCGTGAAAGTCGGCGATACCGTCAAACCGGGCGATACGCTGGTGATCATCGAGGCCATGAAAGTGATGAACCCGATCAAGGCGCCCAAAGGCGGCACGGTTGCCGAAATTCTTGTCGCCGACGGCACGCCGGTTGAATTCG
>JAATFY010000145.1 GCA_015654915.1 Rhodospirillales bacterium | reverse complement strand
TGGCCGAGGGCCAGACGCCGCCGGCAGATACGGTATGGATCGATTTGCTAAGCCCCGAAAACAGCGAACGCACCTCGATCTCAACGGCGCTCGGCATCAGTTTGCCCACACTGGCGGAAATGCAGGAGATCGAGACCTCAAGCCGCCTCTACAACGAAGGCAATGTGCTTTACCTCACCACAGATGTTGTCATCGGCGCCGATACGCCCGATCCCGTGCAAAGCGTTCTCCTGATTGCCGTGACGCCACGCTGCCTCGTGACCGTGCGCTTTGGCGCCCTGCGCTCGGTCGATACATTCGCGAAGCGAATTAAACAGCAATCCGCCCTATGCGCGACGGTCGAGGACGGGCTTCTCGCCCTTCTTGACGCCGTCACCGATCGTCTCGCCGATATTCTGGAAGTGCTGGGACGCGACGTCGACAGTCTGTCGAAGCAGATTTTCCGCCGCGGCGGGCACACCGGCTCCAAGGAAAAACGTTTGGAGGATATCCTGCAGGGCATCGGCCGGGCCGGAGACACCACCCACAAGGTGCGCGACGGCATCACCGGCATGAGCCGGCTGGTGACGTTTCTCGGTCCGCGTCTGGCGCCGAGGTTAAGCGCAGAACAGCTGACGACATTTCAGGCGCTCGACCGTGACATCGTCTCGCTCAACGAACATGCGCAATTTTTCACGCAAGAGACGTCGTTCCTGCTCGACGCGACTTTGGGCCAGATCAATATCGAGCAGAACAACATCATCAAAATCCTGTCGATCGTCATGGTCGTATTCACCCCGCCGACCTTCTTCGCCAGCATGTGGGGAATGAATTTCCACGCCATGCCCGAATACGCCTGGGCGGGCGGTTATGTTATGGCGCTTTCCGTCATGTTGATCTCGGCAGTAGTGCCTTTGGCCTATTTCCGGCGGCGCGGCTGGCTTTAATCTATTGATTTAGCTGCATATTTTTCCAAAAACTTGAAAGTATTTCTCGCAGCAACCATTTGATAGTATGCGCGCGACGAAGCCATAAAATTGGAGACATTCAATATGCCTACTTCTATTGACGGTACTTATTTACCAAAGGCCGAATTCCGGATCGCCCGTTACTTTACTGTACGACAAGCAGCTGGTGTCGCCGCCGCGCTTACTGTGGTCGCCGGTATCGGCTTGCATTGGGCGCTGCCTCAATTACAACCCCCGGTCCGTTTAAGCGAAATTACGCCGCATGGACAAGTATGCGACAAGTACCTGCAGCCCACCCCGCCCGTTCGCAACATCAAACAGCTTGGCCAAGTCGATTACGCAGCTTTCATCAAAGGCGAACCTGCGGCCACGCGTGAACAAATAAGTTTGAAGTGTCACTAACTCTATAGCGACCACTATCCCGCCGTCCGGCTGACCACGCGTTCGGCAGGGAAAATAATCGTGATGGACGTCCCGGCGCCAAGCTTGCTCTGCAAATCCAGAACGCCGCCGTGCAATTCCACCAAGGCTTTCGTCAGCGGCAAGCCGAGCCCCGTTCCCTGATTTTTGCGGCTGAGCGCGCTTTCGATCTGGCCGAACGGCGCCAGCGCCACTGGAATATCCTCGGGCGCGATGCCGATCCCCGTATCTTCCACCTTGATGCACATGCGGTTGAATTCGTCCATGCGCGCGCTGAGCGTCACGTTGCCGCCTTCCGGCGTAAATTTGATCGCGTTCGTGAGGATATTGGTCAGCACCTGCTTTAACGCCTTTTCCTCGCCGCGCAGATGCGGCAAATCCTTCGGCACTTTCACGACCAGATGCAACTTACCCATCTTGGCGCGCGACACAACGAGGCGGAAAACCGACTGGATGACATGCTCGATATCCAGCACCGCTTCAGCCAGCGCCCGCTTACCCGCCTCGATCTTCGACATATCGAGAATGTCGTTGATCAGCGACAGCAGCAACGCGCCGCTGTCGTAGATATCCTGCGCGTATTCGACATATTGCGGCTGGCCGACGGCGCCGAACAGCTGGTCCTTGATGATTTCGGCGAAGCCGATGATGGCGTTGAGCGGCGTGCGCAACTCGTGGCTCATATTGGCGAGAAATTCCGATTTGCTGCGGTTGGCGAAATCGGCCTGTTCCTTGGCCTGAATAAGCGCGTTCTCGGCGCGGCGGCGCTCGGTGATGTCGTAGATGGTGCATTCGTAATAAAGCTTGTTGCCGCCGCTTTCCGGCACGACATGGCCGCTCATATTGCCCCAGATGGCGCGGTGGTCTCTGGTGTAAAGCTCAACCTCGTATTCGCGCGGATTGCTTTCCGCGAGTTTCGAGAAAAAATCCTGCCGCTGACGGCTGTTGACGAAAAGGCGCTTGTGGAGGTCCGGCTGGTCGCTCAGCAGTTCCTGCGGATTGGCGTAACCCAGTATATGCGCGGCGGTGTGATTCACATTCAGCCATTCGCCGGTGGAGGAAATCTGGCAGATGCCGATGCCGGCGTTTTCGAAAATGGCGCGGTATTTCTGTTCGCTTTCGCGCAGGGCGCGGGCCATGCGTTCTTCGTCGACGATTTTGGCGTTCAGGTCGTTGTTGGCCTGCCGCAGCGACTGCGCCAGCTTGGCGATTTCGCCGCTGCGCTCGCCGGCCTTGCGCAGATAGACAACCTGTCCCGCCGTCAGCAGCAGGCCGATAAACAGAACAAGATAAGGCAGCCCCTTGATGAGCAGAACGTGAATTTGCCAGCCGTCGGCGACGACGGACTGTCCGAGATCAGGCACAAGGAAGTCATTCGCCTTCTCGCGCGTCAGGTAAAACATCAGCAGCGACATGACCATGCCGATAACGCCGACCGCCATCGACAGGCTGAAGGCGCGGCCTAAAAAACGCGGCGATTCGAAGGGCGGTGAAACGGTATCCGGAGAGGTTTTGGGCATGAGTCAGGGAAGCTTTGCAAACGGGAGTATGGCTTACCACAGCTTCGTTTTTCTCCCCCTAAAATCCGGTTAAATTGCTAAAAAAGCGATTAAAAAAATTCTCATGTGATAGATGAGACTCAATATTTATCTCATGGAATGTCAGTCGGTTAGGCAGCGGCCTTCCAGCCATGCAGAAAAAGCACCTCGAATGTCGCCGGAATGCGGCCATCGGCAGCGCCATAGCGCATCCGGTAAAGCCGCACGGCTTCGGTAAAGACGGCATGGCGGGCGGGGGTGCGCAGGCGATGAAGATGGGCATTGGCCTCCCCCATGCCGCGCAGGTCCCGCATCAGCGCAAAAGCGTCCGGATAGGTCAGCCTGATGGTTTCCTGATCTGCCACCGGCAAGGAAAATCCTGCCCGCTGCAGCAACGCGCTGGCGGTTTGCAATTCGATAGTGGGCGAAAGGCGCGGACTGACGCCGCCGGTGACGGAAAGCTCGGCCTCCATCAGGCAGCCGCGCAATTCATGCAAAGTCCGGCCGCCGAAAACGGTGGCGAGAAACAATCCGTCCGGACGTAATGCATTTTTGATTTGCGCCAGAGCGCCTGGCAGGTCGTTCACCCAATGCAAACTTAAATTGCTGGCGACGAGATCGAAACTGCCGGCGGCAAAAGGAAGCAATTCCTCATCGGCGGCAACGCAAGGCATCGCCAGCGGGCGCAGCATTTTTTCCGACACATCCGCCGCAACGACAAAGCTATTTTTCTTTTCCGCAAAGCGCCGCGCCAGAATTCCGTTATGCGATCCCAGATCGAGAACAGATGCAAAGCTTCGTTTAACATCACTTAGCCGTTCGATCAGATGCTCCGCAACACTTTCGAACAAAACACTATGCGCGGCGAAACCGGCCGCAGCACGGTCGTGGTGGCGGCGCTTCAGGGCGCGGTCAAACACGAGGATTTGGTCCGGAATATTCATTGCGCTACTATGCCCGAACCCTTCCCGAGTCCCAAATTCGCATGTCCATTGCCCCTTCCCTTTCCCGCTGGCGACAGGTCGCCGGAAAAACACTCGACCTGTTGCTGCCGCCTTTATGCCTGTCCTGCGATGCGGTGGTAGGAGCCGACCGTACGCTTTGCCCCGCCTGCTGGGGCCAGATCCATTTCATCGCCCCGCCCTTTTGCGCCTGTTGCGGGGCGCCTTTCGATGTCCCTGTCGGCGACGGCATGCTGTGCGGCAGTTGCCTCAATGAACCGCCGCATTTCAAGGCCGCCCGCGCCGCAATGCTTTATGACGACGCCAGCAAGCGGCTGGTCCTGAGCTTCAAGCATAGCGACCGCACGCATCCGGCCAAGGGGCTGGCGGCATGGATCGGCCGCGCCGGAGCGGAGTTTCTGGCTGCGGCGGATTATATCGTGCCGGTGCCCCTGCATCGCTGGCGGTTGTTCAAGCGGCGCTACAATCAGGCGGCGCTGCTGGCGCAGGCGCTGGGCGAAATCGCGGAAAAACCGGTGCTGGTCGATGCCCTGCAAAGGCTGCGTCCGACGCCGATTCAAGGGCATAAAGGACGCAAGGAACGGCAGGAAAACGTGCGCGGAGCCTTCGGCTTTAATCCGCGCTACAGCAATATAATAAAGGGCAAAACCGTTATTCTTGTCGATGATGTGCTAACGACGGGAGCCACGGTTAATGAATGCAGCCGTGTTTTGCTGAAGGCGGGGGCGGAAACGGCGAACATCCTGACGCTGGCGCGGGTCAGAGGATTCTCCTGAGGATTGTCAACAAATCGCCATATATTATGTTACAATAAAATAAACAGATTGAGTCTTTAGCCATGGCCAAGATCACCGTTTATTCCGGCCCGAATTGCCCTTATTGCCAGCGCGCGAAAATGCTGCTGCAAAAGAAAGGCGCGGCGTTCGAAGATATCGACATCAAGGCCGATCCCGCCAAACGCGACGAGATGCTGAAAAAATCCGGCGGCAAACAAACGATCCCGCAAATCTTCATCAACGGGCAGCATATCGGCGGCTGCGACGATCTTTATGCGCTCGATGCCGCCGGAAAACTCGACGGGCTTCTGGCATCATGAGCAATCGCGTTACCGTCGCCTGCATCCAGACCAGTTCCGCCCCCGAAATCGCCGCCAATCTCGAAGCCATCGAACCCATGATCCGCATTGCCCGCGAACGCGGCGCGCAACTGATCACAACGCCCGAAAATGTCAGCCTGATGGTGCGCGGACGCGAAAAACTTTTTGCCCGCACCTTCAGCGAAGCGGAACACCCCGCCGTCGCTTTTTTCGGCCGCATGGCACAGGAAACCGTCACGTGGATTCTGGCGGGCAGCATCGCCGTCCATATCGGCCAGGACCGGCTCGCCAACCGCAGCTACCTGTTCGATCCGGAAGGCAAGATCGCCGCGCATTACGACAAGATCCATATGTTCGACGCCGACCTCAGCGAAAGCGAAACCTACCGCGAATCCAGCAATTACCGCGGCGGCGACCGCGCCGTGGCGGCCGATACGCCATGGGGAAAAATTGGCCTAACGATTTGCTACGATGTACGCTTTCCCCATTTGTATCGCGCTTTGGCGAAAGCCGGAGCCGGCATCATCACAGTACCCGCCGCTTTTACGGTGCCGACCGGAAAACTTCATTGGCATGTATTATTGCGCGCTCGCGCGATTGAAACCGGATGTTTTATTCTGGCGCCCGCCCAGTGCGGCGAGCATGAAGGCGGGCGTCTGACTTATGGTCATTCCCTGATCATAGCGCCTTCGGGCGAGATCATGGCCGAAGCCGGCGATGTTTCGGATATTCTTATTGCCGAGATCGACCTCGACAAAGTCGCCGACGCACGGCGCATGCTGCCGAGCCTGAAACATGATTGCGAATTTGTTAGGCCGTGATAACGGAAGTAAACTGTGATTAGGTTACTTCCGGTTCAATGGTGCGTTTCCTGCCATGGGGCGATCCTGCTGGCATGGGGACGCCTATTTGGCGATATATATCCGGAACAACATTCAGAAAATGGGCATCAAAGTTTTGATGTTCCTTCAAATATTGTAACAAATCCTGAAAGGAAGAATGGCCGTATGTATCAAAGAAAGCAACAATGCGGTTCAATGTATTGTTAATGACCTTTGTCAGAAATTCCTCGTCCGTCAACTGAGAAGGAGGCATTCCCATTTTTGCAAATAACTCGCGCATTGGCGAAGCATGACGATCAATCGCTGCATCAAGGTTATCCATTCCACGAAGTAAACTTCTTATCGCCTTCATTTGCTTGCCTTCAAATGTGCGCTCTCCGCTTTTGGATTTTTCGCGCGACCAAAGCCGAATAACGTCAGCCATATTGGCGTGGCTTTCGTAAAAATCTGTGATGGCATAACGCAATGCTAAGTTGGCAACTGCCTGCGTTTTAGCGCCGATTTCAAGTAACACATCCAAAGTCAGTGGTTCAGCAGGCGAAGCCATATTTATGTTCCACAAATTTCATATTACGAATGCGCCTATATTGGAATATCAGACGCATTCAATGTCAAACGGAAATTATGGTTAATAAGATGGCTACATTAATTGGTAGTGTCTCGCTTCGAAGTTTCGTCATTCCGGAAAATTGGCGAGCGCAGCGAGCCAATTTATCCGGAATCCCATTTGTTTTCCTTCAGTTAAACAGGAAACGGGATTCCGGCTCGCGCCTGTCACTTACTGATTGAAAGGCCGGTTCAAGTTTTGGAACCACATCTCAGTCAGTAAGTGACAGGCTTGACCGGAATGACGAAATGCCAAAATGAGTCACCCCAATTTTCCGGGGATGCTGTTTGAGGATCAAGCCGCTTTAGCCTTGGCCGCGGACGGTTTCGGCATATCGGCAATCGCCTGATCCGCCAGTTTTCCGGCGGTGGCTTCGTCCATCTGCGACGCCAAAGTTTTGCTCGCCATATCCATGGCGAGATCGACGGCGGCGGCGCGAACCTCGGCCATCGCCTCCGTTTCGGCAATACGGATACGTTCCAGCGCCTGCTGCTCATGCCGCGCCAGCGCGTCTTTCAGGTCGGCTTCGGCCTGCGCCTTTAATTGCGCCGCTTCTTCCTTCGCATGCTTCACGATGGCTTCGGCATCGGCCATGGCGGTCGCCTGCCGGACTTTGTATTCGGCCAGCATGGTTTCGGCTTCGACCCGTAATTTCCGCGCCTGATCCAGCTCGTTGCGGATTTTCAGGATTTCGCTGTCGAGCCAGCCAAGGATCGGCTTGCGCCCGTGCTTCCAGGCCAGCGCCAGAAAAATGACGAAGGCGATGCCGTAGAAAAACATCGGGTCTTTCAGCAAATCCTTCATGCCTTGGCCCTCAGGCCGGTGATTTTCTCGACGATGGCATTCGCAAGCTCGGTCGCTGTGCCCTTGACGTCTTTCAGCGCCGCGTCGCGCATGGCTGCGATCTTGGCTTCGGCTTCATGCAAGCGTTTGGCGAGTTCCTGCTGTTGTTTCGCCTGTTTTTCGGCGGATTCTTTCGCCGCCTGCGCGGTGATTGCGCTGACCGTCGCCTTCGCCTTGGCGCGGGCATCGGCCAAGGCTTTTTCATAATGCGCGATCATCATCTTGGCCGCTTCGTTGGCGGCAATGGCGGCGGCCAGTTCCGAAGAAATCGTTTCCTGCCGTTTATTCTGCGCGCGGCTGACGCCGGGCAAAGCCACGAACGCCATCAGCACATAGAGAAGGATAAAGGTAACGGCGAACCAGAAAAGCTGCTCAGGAAACAGCGTGGTGTCGAGTTGCGGCAGTCCGGTTTTCTCGCCGGACTCCGCCGCCATCAGCGGCAGCGCGTAAAGCGCCGCGCCGACAGCCGGCAAAACACCCGCATATTTCCGCGTCAGCGTCATTAGACCGCGAACATGAGCAGGACGGCGATAACGAAGCACATCAGCAGAACGAGCTCGGTCACCGCGAAGCCGATGAAGCCGATCTGGCGGAACTTGGCTTCGGCGGAAGGATTGCGCGCGATGGCGGTGATCCATGCCGAGAAGATGAGGCCGAGGCCGATACCCGCGCCGAGCGAACCGATCATCGCCACGCCTGCGCCGAGCAATTTGAGTGCTGAACCTTCCATCGAAAACTCCCTTGAACTTGTTTGAGGTTAACTAAGTGCCTTAGTGCATTTCAATCGCATCGCGCAGATATACCGCCGAAAGGACGGCATAGATATAAGCCTGCAGGAACGCGACGAAAAACTCGAAGCCGGTGATAGCAACGTTGACGGCGAGAGGCAATATGCCGAGCCAGCCGAGCCACCCGGCGGCCAGCAGACTGACGGTCATGCCGGCGAAAACACCCAATAGAATATGGCCCGCCAGCATATTGGCAAAAAGCCGGATCGACAGGCTGAACGGCCGCACGAGGAAGGAAAACAGCTCGATCACCACGAGGAACGGCAGCATGAATTTCGGCGCGCCCGGCGGCACGAACAGCTGCAGGAAATGAACGCCGTGGCGGACGAAGCCGGTGATCAGGATGATGGCGAACAGCGAAAAAGCGATGGCGATATTGATAAGGATATGGCTCGTCACCGCCAGCGAATGCGGCAGCATGCCGAAAATATTGCAGAACAGGATAAAAACGAAGACCGTGAAAATGAACGGGAAGAAAGGTTTGGCCCCCTCGCCCGCCGTGCCGGTCACCATATCGGCGATCATGGCGTAAAGTTTTTCGGCCAGCATCTGCCAGCGGCCCGGCACCAGCGCCTGCGGACGCATCGCAAGCACCATTAATGTCGTGCTGGCCGTAATCGCCAGCAGCATAAAAAGGGCCGAATTGGTGAACGCAATGGGGTGATGGCCGATAGAAAACATCGGCGTGCTCATGCGGTGGATTTCAAATTCTTCGAGCAGCGAGGCCATTCGATTCTTTCCTTGTCTATTCCGGCTTCTGGTTGCCCAGCGCCTTCCATACATTCGTGATGCCGACAGCGAAACCGATCAGCAGCATCGCGATAATGCCCCACGGCTTTGTGCCGAGCGTGCGGTCAGCCAGCCAGCCGAGAAACGCGCAGACCAGAACCGCGCCGAGAAAATCGAAGCCGACACTACTCATCTTCAAGGGCTTCGCCTCGCCGCGGACCTCTTCTGCAACCGGCTTCGCTCCGGCTTCCTTTATCCGCGCCGCCATCGCCGCGATTTTTTCGCTCTCAGGATCGTTATCCATGCTGAAAAATCGCCGTTAATGCCGGTTCGGAAGCCGCGCGCAAAGTAAGGGTGGGCTAGGCCCGAGTCAAGCCGGAAACAGGGCATCCGGCATCGCAGAAAAGCCGTGGAAATAGGGGCTTATTGCTTCGGCGTGGAGGTTTTATTTTCCCATGCCGCATGCAGCGCTTTCACGATGGCGGCGGGATCGGCTTCTTCATTGAAGGTCGTGACGAGTTTGCCGTCGGGGTTCATCAGGTAAATCAGCGAGGAATGGTCCATCATATAGTCGTGCTCATCCACCTGCTCGCCGCGCTTGTAATAGACCTGATATTCCTTGGCGACATCGGCGATCTGCTGCGCCGAGCCGGTCAGGCCTACGATGCTGGGATGAAAGCTGGAAATATACTCTTTCATTTTCACGGGCGTGTCGCGGTCGGGATCGATGGTAATGAACAGCGGCTGCACCTTTTTGGCGTCGCCACCCAATTGGTCAAGCGCGCGCGAAATGCTTTGTAATCCCGTCGGGCACATATCCGGACAGTAGGTATAGCCGAAATAGACCAGCAGATATTTGCCGTGATAATCGGCGTCGGTAACGATCTTGCCGTCGTGATTGGTAAGCACGAAGGACCCGCCGATCCTGGCTGTATTCGGCGGTACCGTCTGTTGCGTCTGTACTTGAGAAGCTTGTTCACGCAACTGCGCCACACGGTTTTGGTCCTTGTCGCTTTGCCAGATCACGAGCCATCCGGCCAGCAGGAATCCGACCAGAACGGCAAGCGCAACGATCAGCGCGCGCAACTCGGCGTTCTTCTTTTCTTTTTTCGACAGTTTGAATTTCGGCAGTTTGAACATACCGGCATTCTAGCAGTTACGCCGGAAAGGCCAAGGAAGCTTTATCCAGTCACCCTCCCCCTGCGGGCTTGCTGCGAATGCAGCAAGATAAGTCGGGTTTAGGGGCTGGTCATGCCAGCCCGGTCGAATGTGCGCAGCAAATTCGGGGAGAGGTATAAAAACCCTGACCCCTCACCTGCGAAAACTAAGGCTTTACGCTGTAAAGCCAAGTTTTCGCTTCCTCTCCCGCAAGGGGAGAGGGATTAAAATTAGAGGACGCCCAGCATGCTGGCGACCAGCGGATGGCGGACGATGTCCTTATCCGTCAGGCGGACGACCGCGATGCCGGAAACCGCTTCCAGTTTCCGCGCGATATCGGCAAGGCCGGACATACCTTCCAGCAAATCGCTCTGATCCGGATCGCCGGTCAGCACCATGGTCGAGTGCCAGCCGAGACGCGTCAGCAGCATCTTGATCTGGTTGTAGGTGCAGTTCTGCGCCTCGTCGATCACGACAAAAGCGTTGTTCAGAGTGCGGCCGCGCATGAAGCCGATCGGCGCAATCTCAATCGTGCCGTCCTGCAAATGCTGCTTCAGGCGCTTGCTGCCCATGCGGTCGTTGAGCGCGTCATAAAGCGGCCGCAGG
>JAATFY010000174.1 GCA_015654915.1 Rhodospirillales bacterium | reverse complement strand
GAAATGGATGAAAGATATATTGCCGCCCCAGGTCGACATCGTCGGAACGCACCCCCTGTTCGGGCCGCAGACCGGCAAGCACGGGATCGAAGGACTCAACATCGCCGTCAGCAACATCCGCGGCAAGCGCCTGCCCTGCGTCTCGGCTTTCCTGAGAGAGAAACTGAAATTGCAGGTTCTTAAAACCACGCCGCACGAGCACGATGAGGAAGTGGCCTATGTTCAGGGCCTGACGCATCTTCTGATGAAAGTCGTCGTAGCGCTTGACCTGCCGAAATTCCGCTTCAAGACGAAAACCTACGAATATCTCGAACAAATGGTGGAGATGATCCGCTACGATTCCGAGGAATTATTCCGCGCCATCGAACGCGAAAACCCTTTTTCTGCCAAAGCCAAGCAGCGTTTCTTCGCCGCCGCGCGCGATCTGGAAGAAAAACTGAGGCGCAATTAGGGCGTCGTGTCAGGCTGCCTTCATCGGCGCGGGAAACAAAAGTTCGGCGAATTTGTCGGCGGCAACCGGCCGGCTGAAATAATAACCCTGCCCTTCCGGGCACTTCTTCTCCTTAAGGAAGGCAAGCTGTTCCTTGGTTTCCACCCCTTCCGCGATGACCCCCATATGCAGATTTTTCCCCATGCTGATGACGGCGCTGATGATGCTGGCGTCGTTGCTGTCCGTGGTGATGTCGCGCACGAACGACTGGTCGATCTTCAGGGTATCGATCGGGAAACGCTGCAGATAGCTCAGGCTCGAATAACCGGTGCCGAAGTCGTCCAGCGAAAGCTGTACCCCTATGTCCTTGAGGGCCTGAAGTACGATGGCGGTGGACTCCGAATTTTCCATCAGGAATGTTTCCGTCAATTCGAGCTCAAGATACCGCGTATCAAGGCCGGTTTCCATCAGAATGGCATGCACGTTGTCGATGAAATCCTTGTGGCGCAATTCCACGGCGGAAATGTTGAATGCCATGCGGACGGGCGGCAGTCCGGCATACTGCCAGGCGCGGGCCTGACGGCAGGCTTCACGCAAGCCCCATCGGCCGATGGGGACAATAATACCGCATTCTTCCGCGACCGGTATGAATTGCGCGGGGGATACAAGACCGCGTTGCGGATGATGCCAGCGTATGAGGGCCTCGGCGCCGATGATGGCGCCGGTTTCCAGATTCACTTTCGGCTGGTAATACAGAACGAATTCCTTCTGTTCGACGGCCTGACGCAGACCCGTTTCGATGGACTGCCGCTCGACCGCGCGGTCATTCATCTCCGACTTGAAAAATTTGTAATTGTTGCGCCCGCTTTCCTTCGCGAAATACATCGCAAGATCCGCATGTTTCATCAATGTTTCGGCTTCCGCCCCGTCGTCCGGATAGGCGGCGATGCCGATGCTTACGGTGATGTGCAGATCGTGCCGCTCGATGAGGTACGGCATGCTGAGCGCCTGAAGTATTTTGTTGGCACCGACGATTGCATCCTCGGGGTGCGCCATTTCCGAGAACAGGATCACGAATTCGTCGCCGCCCTGGCGGCTGACAGTGTCGGAGCTACGCACGCATGCAAGCAATCGCTGGACGATGGACCGCAGTAAACAGTCGCCGATGGCATGGCCCAGGGAATCATTGATATGTTTGAAATGGTCCACGTCGAGGTACAGCACCGCCAGCTTCGTTTTCTGGCGCTGCGCCAGGACTAAGGCCTGGCTTAAGCGGTCGCTAAATAAGGCCCTGTTGGGCAAGTCGGTGAGGATGTCATGTTGAGCCTGATAGGACATTTTCAGTGCCTGCGCCCGTGTCTTGCTTACGTCATGAAACACCATGACGGCGCCGGTTACCTGTCCCCGCCGGTCATGGATGGGCGCGGCGGAATCTTCGATGCCGGCTTCGCACCCGTCACGCCGGACAAGCGCGCAGTTTGGTGTAAGACTCATAGCCCTGTTTTGCTGGATCGCCAGCGTCATGGGATTCTGTATCGTTTCGTGGGTTGTAGCGTCAACGATTTTGAACACGTCTTCGACCGAATGGCCCATCGCTTCGTCCAATTGCCATCCGGTCATATTTTCGGCGACTATATTGAGGTAAGTTATATTATTCGAGATATCGATGCTGACCACGGCATCCGCAATGGAGTTGAGCGTGACTTCGGCGCGTTCTTTTTCTTCGAACAATGCTTCGGCATTCGCTGCCCGTTCGATCACGCTGCCAAGGGTCTTGAGCAGCAGGTAGCCATTGAGGCGGTCTTTCAAAAGATAATCCTGCGCCCCATATTGGACCACCAGCTTGGCGATATCCTCGTCTTGGGAAGTACTGAGGACGAGGATTGGAATCTTGGGCGCGGCGCGGAAAAGCTGGTCGAATGTTTCGAATCCGCGGCTGTCAGGCAGAAAGAGATCAACCAATACCGCTGCGATGCCATCTGTGTCCGGCTTCTCTTGTTTGCCTTCCCGGGTCAGAGACTTCAGACCCTCGGCACAACTTCTCACCCATTCGACCTGGAAAGGGCCGTCGCTCGAATGAATCAGGGCTTCTTGAACGGCTTTGGCTTCGGCAGGATCGTTCTGGATCAAAAGTATGTTCCGGGACATGTGACTTGCCTAAATAGGGTTGCTATCTATGGATTTATGCGAAGGATCGGAAGCGGATATTTTTATGTGTGGTCGGCTATCCGCAGCGGCGGGATTTTTTCCGGACAACGCGGCACAAGACAGAGAAGAACGGCCACGCAACCGAAGAGATTGTTAAGGGCAAGCCAGTGATTCATGGTTCAATCTCCTCGTTTCAATCCTGCTTTTTCTGCGTCGCCGTCGGTCCGGCCTCGTAACGAGGTTGTAATATGACCAAGTCCTGCAACTGGACTTTGACCTTTATCAAGTAATGATAGTTTATCGACTTGGTTAACGAACTTTTGTTGGCCTTTATTCAAGTAAAACCAATGGCCTCCACACACAGCTATGCAGCAAGAAAAATGGCAATTATATACTTGACAAACCCATACCCAAGGGGTAGTGTTTTCCCATAACCACGGAGAACGCTATGTCTATCCTGTCCAAGCCTCACTTTCACGACGAAGCCAAGGCTTACGCCTACCTAGAGGGCATCCTGTGGCCTCATGGCGCGATCTGTCCCCACTGCGGCAGCACAGAGAAAGTCTATTGCCTCGAAGGCGTCAAATCCAAGCCCTCTAAGAAGAACCCCGAAGGTAAGGAACGCCTCGGCCTGAAAAAATGCGGCGCTTGCCGTGAGCAGTTTACGGTGACCGTGGGCACCGTTTACGAAAGCAGCCACATTCCCCTGCATAAATGGTTACAGGCTACTTACCTAATGAGCAGCAGCAAGAAAGGCATTTCTGCCCTGCAAATCCAGCGCACCTTGGAAATCACTTACAAGAGCGCGTGGTTTATGTGCCATCGCATTAGAGAGGCCATGAAGGACGGCAATATCACGCCTATGGGTGGCCAGAATAAGGTTGTGGAGATCGACGAGACTTATGTGGGCGGTAAGGAGAAGAACAAACACGCCAATAAGCGTTTACGCGCTGGACGTGGTGCGGTCGGCAAAGCGCCTGTGGTTTCCCTTGTCGAGCGTGATGGTAAAGTGCGTTCCATGCACCTGCCGGAAGTTACGGCGAAAACGCTCCGTCCTATTCTTAACCGCCATATCGACAAGAAAACCTACCTGATGACGGATGAAGCCAAGGTTTATCCGGCTGTAACGGACGACTTTGCCGGACATGGTTCGGTGAACCATAGCGGCGGCGAGTATGTACGCGGCACCTTTTGGCACACAAATACGGTCGAAAATTACTTCTCCATCTTGAAGCGGGGAATTGTCGGCACATTCCATCACGTCAGCCAGCAACATCTTGGCCGCTATGTGGCCGAGTTCGACTTCAGATATAATGAACGAAAAGTTAACGACAGTGAGAGGGCGCAGGTTGCTCTTGTGGGTATTGTTGGTAAGCGTTTGATGTACAAGGACTCACAAAGCGAGTCTCTTTGAAAGTCAAAAAACCTTGACGAATCAATGAGATTCGCATAAGTTGTACACAATCCGGTTGCAAGATCGGAGGGAGAGGGCGAATGCCCTCGGCGGGGGCTTTAGGCCCCCGTTCTACTTTATGGAAGCCATTTTCTTCCCCATCCATCAATGTGAAGTTTCGTGGGATGGCGTGCAAATTTCTTTCGCTCTAACACATCATAAATTTTTGTGCCGAATGCCGTTGGGGAAATCGGCTGCCCTTCGTGTTTCTTTCTCATTATCAACTGGCTTGGATAAGCTAGGAGATCAACCAATTGTAGCCCGCATACGTTAGCCTGCTTTTGCTCGAAGCGAAGCTCTTTAGAGGTCAACCGCTTTTGAAACAAAGAAGCCGGAATATTTTCAGTTCCATTGGCGTAAACATAGGCGAATGACTTTTTCAAAGCTTTATCAGCTTTTTTGTATCGAGGCTCAATCACCACATTTCCAATCAAATCATGTCTGTTTAACCAGAGAGCATAACGTTCCATAAGGTTGTGCATACAATAATGATAAGGGTCATACTTCCATACCCCGTATTTTTCGTTATGTGCGTGCTTATCAATTACCACTGTGATGGCAATATAGGGTAGTCGCCCAATCAAATCTAAAATGCGTTCTTCCCATATTATATTTTTTGCGGTGTCTTTGAGAACAGCAAATGGCCCCCTACGGTTCAGAATGTCCTTCCTGTGTAGAATGATCGTTCTTGATGGTGGGTTATGCCCAAAAAGGTCGGATTTTAACTTTTCAATTTCATTCGTTATCCATTTTCCATGACCATCCACTTTTGTTATAATGCCGGTTAGGCTAAGATAACGTTCATCTGGATGATCGAGGTCGCTATTGCCAACCTCATCTATAAACAAATGGCAATCCATGACAGCGCGGGGGAAAGTGCGGGGAATGAGAATTAAGCGCCAAACATCAAACAAGAGTCAACGGCAAGCATTTATAGATGCCGCCCGCAAGGCCGAATGCGGCGAATCCGAAGCTGCGTTTGAAGGCAAACTACGCCGGATTGCGAAGGCGAAGCCTTCCACTAGAAAGTCAAAATCCAAAGGAGGATAATATGCTAACGGTAGGAAAAGTTTATCAGGTAAAAACTGTAGAAGACGGTACGACGACAACGCATCACAATTGCAAGGTTGTTAAGGTAGATATGCCTGTCGTGAAATTTGACCATTGCGGTAAGGAATGGATTGTCAACTTATCTTCAAGCGCGGTTGTAAGCGCGGAGCCCCAATGAAAACAAAAATCGGTTCAGCTATATATTTTCTGTTTTCCTGCGTAGCTATAGCCATCACCTTAATCGGTGTTTTTGAATCAGCCATTGAAAGCAGCACACCTGCTTCTGGTCTGGCATCGGCTATTGGAGGTGGTGTGCTGTATCTAATCGGGCGGGATATTCGTCGCGTCTTGCGTGAGGAGTAAGAAATGGATGACAATGAAAGAAAGATGCTTCTCCTCAAGCAAATTGACGAGAAGTTAGGCTCCATCAATCTTTACATGCAGATTATTGCCGTTGTCGTCGTTATAGTGGGCATAGCCACCTACTTTCACCTCTAGCTGGAAGTGAAGCGATGATACTGATTTTACAGATTGCGGCGGGTGTCATCATAGGGATGGCGGTCGTTGAATGGTTTAAGAGCCAGATGAAATAACCCCATATTTAGCTGTGGGTTTGCGAAGTATATAATTGCCAGAAAAATGCATCAAACGATGACTTAACCGAGGAATTAGGGTGCTGGCGCCGGAGCGGAAGCAGGCGGCGGATTTTGCGGCCATTCGATTTCCGGGAACGTAAATATCCGCACGGGGCCGAGAAACAAACCGCCAAGCTGAACCGTAATCGGGATTTCAATCCCTGAATCGTTTTCGAATTTCGACGGCTTGGCGAACAGGCTGAGCGCCGAATTCAGCATGGCTTCCTGCCGCTTGGCGATAAAATCATGTTCCATCAGCGCCTTTAAAACCGCCTGATGATTCTCAACCGCGCCCGCGAACGCGCCTTCGGGCTGCAGGTCGTCGTCGAAGCCCATGGTACCTTTGGCCGTAAGCTTGAGCGGACCCCATTCAGTGCGCAGCCGGTCGAAGTCGACCACGCCCATATCCTTGTTCCAGATGTCCGTGGAATCGCGGCGGCGGAAATCCGGCACCGCGCCCATCACGCGCAGATCGACGTCGAGCCGCGCCATCTTCAGCCCGAAAGGCGAAGGTATATCCGCGGGCAGCGTCACGTTTTCGGCGTTGCCGTGCAGCGTCAGGCCGACCTGCGTATGGTCTGCGGCGGGTTTTTCCGGACGTTCGGCGGAAGCTTCGAGGCTTTCGGCCAGCACGACGTAATTCGGCGTTTGACCCAGTTTGGCCTGCGTCAGCGACACGCGGCTGAATCTCCAGAAACCGTCAGGATCAAGCTCGACATGCGCGCGTCCGTTCTCGCCGCCCAGGATCAGGGTGTGGCCGTCTTCGTCCACCGGCGCGTCGATCTCCACATGGTGCGTGAATTTCGCGTCGAATTTCCGCCACTGCCACGGCGTCGCCGCGATATCGATATCGTCGGCGTGAAAGCCGATATTGTTTGTATTCTGCCATTTCACATTCGTGAACCGGAAAATCACATGGCGCGGAAAGCAGAACAGTTCGCGCTGGTCGTAGGTGATCTGATATCCT
>JAATFY010000258.1 GCA_015654915.1 Rhodospirillales bacterium | reverse complement strand
TATAGAAAACAGAGTCGCTCGATTTTGGATTCGACTTTCGGGGAAAGAGCCTCGGCTTCTTTAACGGCCATCCTGGCTTTCTTTAGACACGCCTGTTCTTTCCCTCAAGAAATGCGTATTTGAGCGAGACGTACATTTCCTTTCGCACAATAGGCCTCGGGACGAAGCCCGATATCCCGGTGCGCTTTCTCGGTAAGATTCTCGGCTTCCCCAAGAAGCTTTTCAAGAATGTTCCGGTCGCCCTCGTGATTGGCGAGCGTTATTTTGACTCGAACCAGTTTGTAAAAAGGCCGGCCGAGCTTCGGTTTGAGTTTATGCGCCGCGCGGTAAAATTTTTCAGCTTGTGCCAGGTGGCTATTATGCGGATCGGTATGGCCTTGTATGCGACTGAGTTCGTCGAAGGCGACATACATGTTATCGCGCAGCATAAGCGCGCTATATTGGTTGTTGGAAACAACAGGGTTTTCCGGATAAAGATTGTAAATCAATTCGGCTTCGCGCAGCGTGGCCAGCCCCTCGATGAAAGCGGCTATTCTGTTATCGACAGAATAGCCGGGAGCACGCAGGACGCCGAGACTGTGGTATGCCGCATCGGTGAAGCCAGACATGGCGTCAATTCTATCTTGAATAACACTCATTAAATATCCTGGGTATATCGCCCAAATAATGGCGTCAAATTAAAATCGTTCCGTCGCCTTGTCAAAACAAACACACAGCTTTGTTCGGCGGTTAACCGGTTTTGGTTAAAACCCGCCAAACCCTTGCGGGATTTCAGAAAATATCGCGGGCGAAGGCCAGAACGGCGACGAAAAGCGCGAAAAGGCCGGTGAGGAAAAGATAATCGGCGGCGACTTCGTAACGCGCGGCGTATTTTTCCGTGCGCAGGGAAACATAGGACAGCACGCAACTGCAAACGAAACTTACGGCGGACAGAAGGCTGATCTCATCCGCCCAGGTTTTTTCGCTGACGCCGGTCAGCTTCAGCCCCGTCACGATGACAAAACAGATGCCCAGCAGGTTCGAAGATGCATTGAGGATGTGAGGCTGGTTGCCGGATCTCATTGGTTCTCCCCGGGTTTTGTCGTATGGCGCAGATTGTCGAGCGCGCCCTGCAGTATATAAGCGGCAGCGGCTTTGTCGATAACCGTGTCGCGGCGCTTGCGGCTCATATCGTTCTCGACCAGAAAACGTTCAATGGCGGCGGAGGACAAGCGTTCGTCCCAGAACGCCACCGGCAGGGCCGGATCGGGCAACATGCCGCGCTCCAGCAGGTTTCGGACGAACGCCCGCGCCGATTGCGCCGATGGGCCTTCGCTGCCATCCATGTTTTTGGGCAGGCCGACGACCAGCCCGCCGATATTACGTTCCCTGATGATGCGGATCAGGGCTGCCGCATCCTCGGCGAATTTTCCGCGCGTAATGGCGGTCAGCGGCGAGGCCACGCGGAGATCGGGGTCCGAGATGGCCACGCCGATCACCACGCTGCCGGGATCGAGGCCCAATAAGCATTGGCCTTTTTTCAGGAGGGCGGGCATTTCGGACAAGTTGCAGACAGGCATGCCGGATGATAGCCTGCGCCCGGGATTTTTACCAATCGCCGCGGAGGCCCTCATGCCCAAAAAATATCTCATGCTTTCGGTCATTCTCGGCGTCCTGTCGGGCATGGTCGGCGCGTGGGTCTTGTCGCTGGCGTCCGGCAGCCATCCGGCTGCGGTCGGCGAGGTCAAAGGCGCCAAGGAAAGCGTTTACGACCGCGTCATGAGCACGCAAACCATTCGCTGCGGCTATGTCGTCTGGGTGCCGTTCCTCGTCAAGGACCCGAACAGCGGCCGGTTGTCGGGCCTCTTTTACGACTATACCGAAGCGCTCGGGCAGGCCTTGCATCTGAAGATCGAATGGACCGAGGAAGAAGGCTGGGGCGATTACCCGGCGGCGCTGGATGCCGGCCGCGTCGACGCCATGTGCGGCGGTTCATGGCCGAATGCCGGACGCGCGCGGCAGATCGATTTTATCCAGCCCATTCTCTATCAGCCAACTTACGCCTGGGTGCGCGCGGATGATACGCGTTTCGACAACAATCTCGACGCCATCAACAATCCCGCCGTGACCATCGTGGTGATCGAAGGCTCGACCCAGCCGCGGCTTGCCGTGCAGTATTTTCCTAAGGCCAAACTCATGCAATTGCCGGAAATGACCAGCCTGTCGGAAACCTTCGTCAATCTGGTCGGCGGCAAGGCGGATGTCGCGCTGACGACGACAGAAGCGGCGCATCAATACGACGTCAACAATCCCGGTAAAATCCGCCGTATTGTCGCTGCAAAGCCGCTTGGCCTGTTCGGCAACGGTTTGGCTATTGCAGGCGGGCAGGACCGTTTTCGCCGTATGCTGGATGTCGCCACGCAGGAGATGCTGTTCAGCGGCAAGCTCGATACGATCATCGATTCTTATGACAAGATCCCCGATGCGTGGTTGCGCGTGGCGCCGCCGTACCAGACCCGCGAAGCCGCTCACTAGTTTTACGAAAGAAGAATAGATGTCGATTGATCAAAAAACCGTCGCCAAAATCGCCCATCTGGCGCGGCTGAAAATTCCCGAAGCCGAGCAGCGGCAGGTCGCGGGCGAGCTGAGCAAAATTCTCGACTGGGTGGCGCAGCTGAACGAAGTCGATGTCGCCGGCATCGAACCCCTGACCGGCGGCAACGATACGGCCTTGCGTTGGCGCGAGGATGTGGTCAATGACGGCGGCAAGGCCGATGATATTCTCGCCAACGCGCCCGCCAAAACCGCCGGTTTCTTTACGGTTCCCAAGGTTATCGAATGAGCCAGCTGACCGATCTGTCCATCACCGAAGCCCTTGCGGGTCTCGGTGCCAAGAAATTTACGGCGCTGGAGCTGGCCGACGCGCATATCAAGGGCGTGGAAAAAGCGCGTGGCCTGAACGCCTTTATCACCGAGACGCCGGAAGTGGCGCGCAGGCAGGCGAAAGAATCCGATGCGCGCCGCGCCGCAGGCAAAGCGGGTGCGCTCGACGGCATTCCGGTAGCGATCAAGGATTTGTATTGCACCAAGGGCGTGCGCACGACGGCGGCCAGCCATATCCTCGATAATTTTATCCCGACTTACGAATCGACCGTGTCGCAGAAATTATGGGATGCCGGTTGCATTATGCTCGGCAAAGTCAGTCATGACGAATTCGGCATGGGCACCGCCAACGTCAACACGCCGTTCGGCCCCGTGATCAATCCGTGGTCGGGCAGCGACCCTGCCAACGCCAGGCGCAAACTGGTTCCGGGCGGATCGTCAGGCGGCTCAGCCGCGGTAGTTGCTGCGCGCGTCGCCATGGCCTCGACCGGTACCGATGCTGGCGGTTTGTTGCGCCAGC
>JAATFY010000022.1 GCA_015654915.1 Rhodospirillales bacterium | reverse complement strand
TAGCGGTGGCCGCCACTGTTCTTTCCAACGCCGTCTTGAATATATTTCTTAATCAGGAAATGAGAATAATCGCTTTTATAGTGGCTTTCGTGGGAACCTTTGGAATGCTCATGAACCATCATCTTCGATGGGATACTGAAAAACAAGTGGGCCTATCGGAAAGCAGCCTCACTTCGAGATCCGATGCGAGGTTGGGGAGCGCGTTCGGACTTTTCATCTCGGGCTTGGCCGAGGTTTTGGGAACTCTGCACGGTACGGGATATGGGCTGCAGGATGTGTATTCAGATTTTCAGAAGCTAGAAAATGAAATTGTTTATCGTATCAAACATCCACAGTCTTCACGGCCGCTCACTTATAATCAGGATGGCCGACCCGTTATTGTTCTATCAAAGACCTAAACCGCCCTCACCCTTACATAACTTCCGGGCGCGTTTTCCAGAGATTTGCCGATTTCGCGGGCGGGGACTTGCTCGCCCGCATAAGGCGCCAGCCATTTCAGCCATTCCGGCCACCATGAACCCGCATGCTGCTCGGCTTTTTCCAGCCATGCTTCCGGTTGTGGCGGCAAAGTGTCATTTGTCCAGTAACCGTATTTTTTGGCATCCGGCGCATTGATGATGCCGGCGATATGGCCGGAGCCCGACAGTACGAACTTCACCGGACCTTTATACAATTGCGTCGCGGCGTAGGTCGAACGCCACGGCGCGATATGATCTTCGCGGGTAGAAAGCAAAAAACTCGGCGTCGTGATGCTGCGGATGTCAATCGGCACGCTTTTCATTTGCAGCGCGTTCGGCACCACCAGTTTGTTTTCCATATACATTTTTCGCAAATAATAACTATGCATCGCGGCGGCGAGGTTGGTCGAGTCCCCGTTCCAATAGAGGATATCGAAGGGAAACGGCTCCTTGCCGAGCAGATAGTTGTTGATGACGAACGACCAGATCAGGTCGTTGGAGCGCAGCAGGTTAAACGTCGTCGCCATGCTGGCGGCGTCCAGATAGCCCTTCTGGGCCATGGTTTCCTCGATGGCCTTGACCTGATCCTCGTCGATAAATACGCCGAGATCACCCGGATCGCGGAAGTCAATCATGGTTACCAGATATGTGGCGCTGACAACATTCGGCAATCCGGGCGTCATATCGGGCTTTGGCGCCGGAGCGGCGTTGAGATAAGCCAGCGTGCAGGCCAGCAGAGTGCCGCCGATGCAATAGCCGACGACGTTTATATTTTCTTCGCCGGTTGCCTTGCGCACTTCGCGCATCGCGGCCAGCGCTCCGTCCACCATGTAATCATCGAAACCGGTGCGGGCGTGGCGCTCGTCGGGGTTCACCCACGAAATACAGAAAACGGTATGGCCCTGCGACACCAGATAGCGGATGAAGGAATTCTTCTCGCGCAGATCGAGGATATAGAATTTATTGATCCATGGCGGCATGATAAGCAGGGGCGTGCGATGCACAGTACGGGTCTGCGGCGCGTACTGGATCAATTGTATCAAGTTGTTCTGGTAAATCACTTTACCCGGCGTAATGGCCAGATTTTCACCGACCCTGAAAGCCTGAGGATCGCTCATGCTGATTTGCAAGCGCCCGTCGCCGCGTTCCAGATCGCCCAACAGGTTTTCGAGGCCCTTGATAAGGTTCTCACCGTGGCTTTCGAAGGTTGTGCGCAACACTTCCGGATTGGTCATCCAGAAATTATTGGGCGCAATCGCATCCACCATCTGGCGGGTATAGAATTCGAGCTTGCGCGCCTGTTTCGGATCGAGCTTTTCCGTCTCCTCATGCACAAAACCGTGAACCCATTGCGCCGTTAGTAAATAGGATTGTTTGATATAATCGAAAACCCAGTTGCTTTGCCATTCCTTGTCCTGAAACCGCTTGTCGGATGGCGACGGCTTGATGACGGGCTCGGCCGGTTTGCCCTGCATGCGTTCCAGTGTCGTCTGCCAGATTTTGGCATAACCCTGCCATAGCGAGATTTGCGCATTCACGAAACGCTCGGGATCGTTGAGGATGCGGTTGCTGAGTTCGGAAAAAGCCTCGGCAAGATGGGCCGGGTCGAGCGACGGCATAACAGGGGCCTTGCCCTTGTTGCGGTCCATATATTCCTGAATGAGTTTCTGGCTGCGTTCTGCGATGCGGAACATGATCCGCGACCATTCGGCGGGATCAGCCATGTTCATGTTGGGTCGCGACTCTTCGGTTTTCTTTTTCGCTTCCGGCTGAGGTGGCGGGGGAGCAGAAGAGGCCTTGGATTCTTTGGGCGGAGCCTTGGCGGCGCTCTCTTCTTTTTGTGTTTCGGCCAGCCGTTCTTCCATCGCGGCGCGCAGTTTGCCGATAGCGTCCAGCGATTTTGCCAGCTTTTTCACCGGCTTGGGATTTTTATCGTCGTCTGCTATGGTCATGGCGCTGTGTGAAGAAGAAGATGAGCGGGCGCGATTAATAGCATGAAATCCAAGTCGAAATCAGCATTTATTAAAGGGCTTACTGCCGTGCTTCTGGCGCTGAGTCTGGCCGCTTGCGACGATCTGGACATAAAAACGCCCGAAGTTTTCGGTGGCACCGAAATTCCGCCGGATGCCCTCAGTGAGCCGCGCCTCGTAGCGCAGCCGGAGCCGAACACGGTAACCGACCAGTCATGGCCGCGTCTCGGGGATGTACCGTCGAAGCCGACCAATTTTTCTTCGAAAGAAGCGATCCAGCAATCCATGCAGCAGATGGAAGACGGCCGCGCCGAGGGACGGCGGCTGAACGAGGAATATGAAAATCCGCCGGTTATCGTCACGCCCGCGATTCAACAGTAACAGGCCGGACATGCTGAACATTGCCATTGCAGGTTTAGGAATAGTTGGAGCGGGCGTCGTTCGCCTGCTGCGGCAGAATGCCGAACTTATCGCTGCCCGCGCGGGCCAGCCTGTGGCGATCAAGGCGGTTAGCGGGCGCGACAAAAATAAAAAACGCGATTGCGATTTATCCAGCGTCGACTGGATTGACGATCCGCGCAAATTGGCGTCGATGCCGGGTATCGATGTGGTGATTGAGCTGATCGGCGGTGCCGAGGGCGTTGCCCGAGAAGTCGCCGAAAACGCGCTTAAGGCTGGCAAACATCTCGTTACCGCCAATAAAGCTTTGCTCGCGGCTCATGGGGTGGCTCTCGCCCGTATGGCCGAAAGCAATAAGGTTCAGTTGTCGTTCGAAGCTGCTGTTGCGGGCGGCATACCTATTATCAAGACAATGCGCGAAGGGCTGGCAGGAAATCGCGTCGTCTCAGTGCAAGGCATCCTGAATGGCACCTGCAATTATATCCTGACGCGCATGGGCGAAGCGGGCTTGAGTTTTGAAGAAGCATTGCGCGAAGCGCAGCAACGCGGCTATACCGAAGCCGATCCTTCCGCCGATATCGACGGCCACGATACCGCCAATAAACTGGCGCTGCTTGCGGCGCTTGCCTTCGGGGCCGAGCCCGATCTGGCTTCGGTCCAGATCGAAGGCATCCGCCGCATTACGCCGCTGGATTTGCAGTTTGCCCATGATCTGGATTGCCGCGTCAAACTGCTCGGCGTGGCCCGCCTGACTTCGGCGGGACTGGAACAGCATGTTGGTCCAACGCTGGTACCTCAAACCTCGCCCTTGGCGCAGATCGACGGGGCGCTGAATGCCGTTCTGGTACGCGGTGATTTTGCCGGGGATTTGATGCTTGAAGGGGCGGGTGCAGGGGCCGAGCCGACGGCCAGTGCCGTCGTTGCCGATATTATCGATCTGGCGCGGGGGCATAGAGTGCCCGCTTTCGGCGTTCCCGCCGCGCAACTCAAGAAGCTGACGCCTGCGCATGCGACCTATACCGCGCGTTACTATATGCGCATGCAGGTGATGGACAAACCGGGCGTGGTGGCGGATATATCCGCCATTCTCCGCGACGAGGCGATTTCGATTGAATCGTTGCTCCAGCGCGGAAAATCCGCCACAGAGTCGGTGCCGGTCGTCATCACGACCCACGGCGCGAACGCGAAGAGCATGCGTAAGGCGGTCGATAAAATCGCCGGTTTAGCAACCATTGTCGAGAGGCCTTGCCTTTTGCAGATTGAGGATTAAGAGGAAAATATGCCGATGGAAGACAGTCACTATATGGGCCGCAATCTGGCGCTCGATCTTGCCCGCGTGTCGGAAGCAGCAGCCTTATCCGCATCGCTTCTGGTCGGACGCGGTGACGAAAAACAGGCGGATCAGGTGGCGGTCAACGCCATGCGCCGCGCGCTAAACGCGCTCGATATCGAAGGCACCGTGGTTATCGGCGAAGGCGAACGCGACGAAGCGCCGATGCTTTATATCGGCGAGAAAGTCGGCACCGGCAAAGGTCCCAAAGTCGACATCGCGCTCGACCCGCTCGAAGGCACCACCATTTGCGCAACCGGCGCTCCGAACTCGCTCGCGGTCGTGGCGATGGCGGAAGCGGGCGGTTTCCTGCATGCGCCGGACGTTTATATGGACAAAATCGCCGTGGGCGGAGGCTTGCCCGAAGGCGTTGTCGACCTCGACGCGACGGTTGCCGAGAATCTCAAAAATCTGGCGAAGGCCAAGGGCGCCCAGCTTTCAGACCTTCAGGTGTGCATTCTGGAACGCCCGCGTCACAAGGAACTGATCGCCAAGGTGCGCGAAACCGGCGCGCGTATCATGCTGATTACCGACGGCGATGTTTCCGGCGTCATGGCGACATCGCAGCCGGACAGCGGCATCGATATGTAGATCGGCTCCGGCGGCGCGCCCGAAGGTGTTCTGGCTGCTGCTGCCTTGCAATGTATCGGCGGGCAAATGCAGGGGCGGCTGTTGTTCCGCAACGACGACGAGAAAAAACGCGCGGCGAAGGCGGGCATCACCGACCTTAACCGCAAATACGGAATGAACGATCTGGCGCATGGCGACGTGCTGTTTGCCGCGACCGGCGTGACCAACGGCGCCATGCTGCGCGGTGTGCGCCGTTTTGCCGGCGGCGCCGTGACCCATTCGGTCGTTATGCGCTCCAAGAGCGGCACGGTGCGCACGATCGAAGCTACCCATAACTTCCGGCGCAAACCGCTGCCGGACGCGTAAGGCTGTCTATGCCGGATATCTATAACCTTCTCGGCCTCGCGGGCATCTGCCTTTCGATCTTTTGCTATGCGCGGGTTCAATGGCGGCGCGATTACGCCAAGCGGTTGAGCTACTCGCTTCTCAATCTGCTGGGCGCAGCTTTATTTGCCGTGTCGTTTGTGAAGCACTGGAATCTTCCGTCCTTTATTAACAACACCGTGTGGGGATTGCTCAGCCTCTATGGCGTCTATCGCTGTATGAAATATGCGCGGCGGGCAAAAACCGTTCACGTGCGGTTGAAGAAAAGATCAAAAAGTAAAACATGAGCGAGGCTTTTCTCAACGTCGAAAAATCCTCAACGGGTCGGCGATGGGTGGCACGGGACTATGACGAACGCACGGCGCTGGCGCTGGCGCAGCGCTTTACCCTGCCGGACATCATCGCCCGCAGCCTGAGCGCGCGCGGCATCGATCTCGATGGCGCCCCGAATTTTCTATCTCCGAAACTACGCGATCTATTGCCTAATCCCAGCCGGTTCAAGGACATGGATAAGGCGGCTGCGCGGATGATGGAAGCCATCCAGCACGGCGAGAAAATAGCCGTGTTCGGCGATTACGATGTGGACGGCGCGACGTCGTCGGCCCTGTTGTTGCGCTTTATCCGCGCCGTGGGCAGCGAAGCGCGGCTCTATGTGCCCGACCGCATACGCGAGGGCTATGGCCCGAACGTCAAAGCCATGCAGCAACTGGCAAGCGAGGGCATAAAGCTGGTGATATGCGTCGATTGCGGTACCACGGCGCATGAACCGCTGGCGGCGGCGAAAGAGGCGGGGCTCGATGTAATTGTTCTGGACCACCATGCGTCGGAACCGCAACTGCCACCCGCCCTTGCCGTCGTCAATCCAAACCGCCTCGATGAGAATAGCGAATACTGATATCTGGCCGCC
>JAATFY010000102.1 GCA_015654915.1 Rhodospirillales bacterium | reverse complement strand
GGACGTTCCCCGTTCCTTCCTTTGCGCTCCACCTGTATTCGATATAGCGGCTGCCGGGGATCGCGTAAAATTCCGGGCCGCGCACCAGAATACGAAGCCTCACTTTTTTGAGGTCGTTCATCCGTTGGACATGGAACGCCATGTACTCGCCCAGATGTTTCATAAACAGGCGATCATCGACGTTGCAAATACATATCGGCTTGCTGCCGTCGGCGGCTGAAGTATCACATGCAGCCGCGTAGACATCATCCATCAGTTTTTTGAATCCGTCGATCCCTTCCAGTGCGTAAACAACATCCCGTTTTATCTGCGCACCGGCGCTTCCGAGAAATTCGACGCCAGCTTGTTCCAGCGTGCTGCGAAGTTTGTCGCAGGTTCGGTCTCCCGGTTTATTCAAGTCATTTTCGATGCGGTGAAGGGTCGGCTCGCTGACGCCCGAACGTTCGGAAAGTTCGGCGCGACTCCAGTTTAAGAGTCCGCGTGCGCTGCGCAGTTGAGCGGAGGAGAGTTTCTGGAGCATGGTGTGATGGTTATTCTATAATATTATGATCGAAATAATATCATATAATGCAAGTATTTGACAATATTTATCTAATCTGTAAGGTCGGTTGCATAAAGTCGATGTTCGGCAACTTTTCAGTAAGGAGATTTGCAATGGCCAGAGGCGCTTTTATGACAAAAGACAAAGCCGTTCGCCGTAAAACTGCTGCGCCTGTGTTCAAAGTCGTCGCCAGCATGCCGCGCCATACGCTGGCGCCCTGGTCGTGCAATCATTTTGCCGAACGCTCGGAGATCGAAGCCTATGTCGAAGGCACCGGCCGGCGGGAAATCATCGCCGAGATAAAGGAGACGGCAGGAGTGGATGCCGAACTTGTCGCCGGTTTTATCGCCCGCGCCGTCAATGATTATGAAAAGAACCAGACGTTGATGCGTCAGATGATCGCGGCGCTGGAACAATGTCTTACGTGCAACCTTAGTTGGGAGGCCGAGCACGAAGCCGACATATTGGTGAGGCGCGCGGAGGAGATGGTAAATAACGGCAGATGATTAACGACCGTTCAGGGCTACTCTACGAATATCTCTTTCCGGCAGCGGCTTCGATATGAGGTTCCAGTTGTCTTTCGATATATAAGAATGATGTTGCTCGAGTGTCGCCAGAGTTTCTGAATATTTGTTTTTATTCTCAACCGGCTGGTCAAAACCGGCAATCGGATGCGGAACATAGAGTTCCTCAAGCGCACGTATATCATCCTCCGAAAGTTTGAGCGTAAGCGCCTGCACGGCATCGTGAAGATGATGTAATTTTGTAGCGCCTATAATGGGCGACGCCACGACGGATTTTTTCAAGAGCCATGCCAGGGCAATTTGAGATTGCGGTGCGCCGTGTTGTTTTGCAATCTCGGTAACACGCTCGATGACGCGGCGATCGACGTCTTCCGTTGAGCCGTAATACTTCCGGGCGAATTGATCGGCCTGAAAACGGAAAGTCGGGTTCGGGCTGGTCCATGGCCGGGCAAGACGTCCCCGCGCCAAGGGACTCCAAGGATTAACGGCAATTTCCTCGTCGCTACAGAGCCCGAGCATCTCGCGCTCTTCCTCGCGGTAAAGCAGGTTGTAGTGGTTCTGCATGGAAATAAAGCGCGTCCAGCCGTTCAGGTCGGCCAGATAAAGAGCCTTGGAAAATTGCCAAGCATACATGGAAGAGGCGCCAATGTACCGGACTTTTCCGGCTTTGACCACGTCATGCAAGGCTTCAAGCGTTTCTTCAATTGGCGTCGCGTAATCCCAGCGGTGAATTTGATATAAATCGACATAATCCGTGCCAAGCCGTTTCAGGCTGGCGTCGATCGCGCTCATGATGGCGCGGCGGGACAGGTTGCCGCTGTTCGGGTCGTCCGGCATCGGAAAGAAAACCTTGGTGGCGATAACAACCTCGTCCCGTTTGGCGAAGTCGCGTATGGCGCGGCCGAGGATTTCCTCGCTGACACCTTCCGAATACATATTGGCCGTATCGAAGAAATTAATGCCAAGATCGAGGGCGCGGCGAATAAAAGGCCGTCCCTGTTCTTCGTTAAGCACCCATCTGAGGGTACCTTTCTTCGGATCGCCATAGCTCATGCAGCCGAGGCAGAGACGGGAAACCTTTAAGTCCGATTTGCCGAGATTGATGTATTCCATCTTTACCCCCGCCGCACTGCTATGGTGGGTTTCAGGGGGATTTTTGCAAGATCCCAGGCACGATCGAATTGTTTGCTGTAGGCCGACGCAACAATGCGCGAGGTAATTAAAATAATTTTTGGAGAGGGGTCGGATTCAAAAGCAAAGATAGCAACGGAATCTCCGAAAATATAATACGGCACCGGCGGGGGGGCTTCTCTCGAACTCCACCGGTAATCCACATAGTCGGTGCACAAAAAGTTGTAATCTCCTTCTTGCAAGATGACGCGCATAAAAATGTCTTTCCGTTTTTGCACCAACGGAGCCATTCTTTCCCGATGCATGGCTGCCGCATCGGGCGCGCATTCGTCTAACGGCCCTTCGGGAATCCCGTTTTGCCGGATAACCCCGCCGGATATCTGGGCAGAGGCAAAAACCCGATCCCAGAATTTTTCGACGCCTTCTTTTCCATTGAGAACTTCGACGTCTTCCGGACGGAAGCGTACGCCGGAGTTATCGGTAAATTCCACGCCGTTTTCGTTGAACACATGCAGGATGCGCGTGAGCGTATCCTCGCGCGCCTGAACGGTGTCGGTTTCGATTTTGCTGACGGTTTCGCGGGTCAGCCCGGCCTTGGCGGCCAGGTCGGTTGCATCCCATCCGAGAAGGCCGCGCGCGGCCCGTATTTGGCGTCCTGTGATCATTTTGTTCTCGTAGCATGAACCATGGTTAAAAATAAACAGATTTTTTTTAACCATAACTTCTTTTAAGTGCCTCAAAACAGTAATAAAACCCCATTATTTGGCATAAGTAACAAAATCAAGCGCCGTTAAATATTTTCATGTGACTTTTTTATTCACATTGTGTGATTTTTGTATTGCGTTCAAGGTGTCCGAAAGGTAAGTTCCTACTCGTCACGCCGCTCTTAAGTGGTGCAACCGGAGATTGGTACTATGCTTGAGTTCGAAAAATTCCTGGCCCGCCATGGTGAAGTCGTCGCGCAGGCCATTTTGGAAAATCTGGAACGCTATGAAGGCGTCCGCTCATGCATGACCGCTTCGCTGGAAGAACGCTGGCAGGTCCTGATGCAGGACGGTGCCGAACAACGTTTGGCAGCCTAAGGATTCCCGATATGAGAAAAAAGACATCCTTCCGCAGCGAACGGCTGCCTGTCGTCTATCTGCGCAGCGGCAAGCAGATGCAGGGCGGCTCCATATCCGCCGATGTGCTTATGTTCGCGCCGCGCAATATTACTCCCCAATCGGTAAAGGTGCGGCCGAAGACCTCGCGGCTCGCCGCTTTCGAGCGCGCCCGCGCCACCTGTCAGGTGACCGACCATATGCAGGCTTACGGCCTGAAACCCCTCAAGGATATCGAACTGAAATCCATCTATGCGCTGTTCGCGTGGGTCGCCAACGAGCAGGGCGCCGCCGAGGAAACCGTGCAGATGATGACGGAAGCCCGTTTCGGCGTGGACAGCGTCACCAATCTGCCGCAAAAAGATTATGACGAGGTCATCAAATTCCTCGTCGACCTGCGCATCGACGAGATGCAGCATTAAGACAGTTGTTAGTGGCTAGTTATTAGCGGATAAAAATCCACTCATTGCCAGCAACTAAGGACTAACAACTAACTTTTCTCCGCCCTCAACTGGCATTCCAAAAGAAGATCGCGCGCAATCGGCGCCGCCATATGCGCGCCGCTGCCGCCATGTTCCACCACCACCGCGACCGCAAAACGCGGATCGCCGACCGGCGCGAAACCGGCGAACAGCGCGTGATCGCGCTCTTTCCACGGCAGCGATTCGTTGGTTGCCACGCCTTCCTCGCGCTCGGCGGTGCTGATGTGCCGGACTTGCGAGGTGCCGGTTTTGCCCGCCATGGCGTAGCCGTCTTTTTCGATGCGGGCGGCATAGGCGGTACCGATGGGCTCATTCACCACCGCCGACATGGCGTCCTGCACGATGCGCAGATGGCGGGTATCGAATCCGAGCGACGGCCAGTCGGATGGTTCGGTTACCGTCGCGCCGAGTTTCTGGACGACATGCGGCACCACCGCCTTGCCGCCGTTGGCGATCCGCGCCGCCATCACCGCAAGTTGTAGCGGCGAGGCCAGCATATAGCCTTGGCCGATGGCGGCAATAAGCGTTTCGCCCTGCTGCCATGACTGGCGGCGGGTGGCGAATTTCCACGCGCGTCCCGGCACGAAACCGCCGCGTTCATGCGGCAGATCGACGCCCAGTTTCTGCCCATAGCCGAAGCGTTTCGCCATCGCCTGTATGCGGTCGATGCCGATGCGGCGTCCGAGATCGTAGAAATAGGTGTCGCAGGAACCGGCGACGGCCTGCCGCAAATTCACATGGCCGTGGCCGCCATGTTTCCAGCAGTGAAAACGGTAATTGCCGAGATCGAGATAGCCGGGGCAGAATGTTTTCGCTTCGGGATCGAGGATTCCGGCTTCAAGGCCAGCCATCGATATAATCGGCTTGATGGTCGATCCGGGGGCGTAAACGCCGGAGATGACCTTGTTCAGCATCGGCGAATGTTCGTCCTTGTTCAGGCGGTCCCAGTCTTCCTGTGTGATGCCGTAAGTAAACAGGTTGGGATCGAAACCCGGCTGCGACGCCAGCGCCTGTATGGCGCCCGTATGGATATCGAGCACGACGGCCGCCGCGCCCTGTTCCCGCACCAGCCGCTGCTGCATGAACTGCTGCAGGCCGAGATCGATGGTGAGCGTCGCGTCGCGGCCCGCTTTCGGATCGTTGCGCGCCAGCTCGCGCACCACGCGGCCGTGCGCGTTGACTTCCATCTGCACGTTGCCCGCTTCGCCGCGCAGCGGAAGGTCGTATTGCTGTTCGACGCCGCTTTTGCCGATGCGGAATCCCGAGATGGCCAGAACGCTGTAGCTGTCGTCGTCTTCCTCGTCCAGTTCGCTTTCCGACGCGGTGCCGACATAGCCGAGCAGGTGCGAGGTCGTTTCGCCGTAGGGATAGGACCGCACCTCACCGGTATCGATGTCGGTCCCGGGCAATTCCAGCGTGCGCAGCGAGATTTGCGCCACCTGTTCCCAGGTCAGGTTGTCCTTGACCAGCACGGCGTTGAAGTTGCCGATATTTTTAAGATCACGCGTAATGCGTTTACGGTCGGCATCCGTCAACTCAACCATGGCGCCGAGGCCGTTCAGTATGGCGTCCACGTCTTCCACCTGCTCGGGCAGCAGCACGACGCGGTAATTCTGCTGGTTGACGGCGAGCGGCGTGCCGTTGCGGTCGAGAATCTGGCCGCGCCGGGGCGCTATCAGGCGCAGATTGATGCGGTTTTCCTCGGCCAGCGTGCGGTATTTCTCGCCTTCGATGATCTCGAGATAATAAAGCCGACCGGCCAGAACGGAAAACAATCCGGCCTGCAATCCGCCGATCAGGACGGCGCGGCGGCTGAAAAGGCGTGAACGTTCGCTGTCGCCGGCCATTTTTTATCCCTGCGAAAAAGCCATCCGCTGCAGCCGGATCAGGAGCCAGCAGGGCAGCGGGAAAAAAACCATGGCAAGCAGCGCTTGCATAAAAACCGGAAAGAACGGCAGACCTTGCCAACGGATCAGGCAGAGCAGCAGCCATTCCAGCGTCATGACAAGCGACATCATGAGAACGAAACCGAACCACGTCATCAGGAACGAATGTCCGGCGAAGAAACGGCGCTGGCGCAAAACCAGCTGATGCGCGGCCACGAACAGCAGCGCCGAAAGGCCGGGCGGAAGAAAATTGATGATGTCGCTAAGAAGGCCGATGGTGAAAGCCATACCGGGCCGGAACAAATCGGGCCGGTGAATGGTCCAGTAGTAAAGCGCGATAAGGCCAAGCGGCGGCGCCACGGGGCCGAAATGGGGCAGGGGCCACGCCACGACGCCGAGCAGCGTGAACACAAGCGTCGTGACAAACGGCAAAGACCGCCGCGCGCCGCTGTCGAGGCGTTGCCAGACGACATCCAGCATCAGCGTTTCTTGGCTTCGGCCTGGATTTTCGCCGCCAGCGGATTGAAGGCGCCGCCCTTCAGATTGAAATCGACCAGCCGCACATAATTGATGCGCCCCAGATCCGCCAAGGGCACGATTCCATAGGAACCATGGCCATTATCCGTTACCGCACCGATAGGAAGATCAGGCGGAAAAATACCGCCGTGGCCCGAGGTCGTCACCCGCGCCGCCGGTGTCAGCACGGCGTCCTGCGGCAGGTATAGAAGCTTCGGTTGCGCCGAATTATCGCCGGCCAGAATGGCGCGGTCGCCGGAGCCCGCGACCGTCACCGGAATGCGCGAGTTGAGATCGGTGATCAGGAGCACGCGCGACGACCAGTCGCCGACCTCGACGACGCGGCCGATCAGCCCGTCGCCCGTCATCGCCGCCATGCCTTCGCGCACGCCGTCCACTTTGCCGGCCGTCACGATCAGGCTGCGTACGAACGGGCCGCCGGTATCGGCGACGACGCGGGCGGAGATGTAGGCGAGGCCGGGCTCGGTTTTGAAATTCAGCAACGTGTGCAATTCGCGGTTTTCATTCTGCAGCGCCACCACGGCGTTCTGCCACTGCTTCATCTGCATGTTGCCGGCGACCAGTTTTTCGTTTTCCGCGCGCAGCGACAGGTAGCTCTTGAAATTGGCGATGGTGTTTTCGGTCACCGTCACTGGCCTTGCGATGGCGTCGAGGATGGGCGCGAGGCTGTCGATGACATGGGCGCGCGCGCCTTCGACCAGCATCGGCTGGACGCGCCCGAAAATCAGCAGGCCGCAGGCCAGCATGATGAAAAGGATGAAGGAAAAACGGTGCGTCAACATCCGCCATGATATGGCGTTGACGAAAACCCAACCTGAGGAGCGTGGCCGAACCGGCATGAAGTCTCGCGAACCGGAAATAAAGTCACCGCGACAATAACCGAGGATCAGCCCAAAGCCAACCGGTAATCCTGTTGAAAACTGTTTATCCTCCCCCTGCGGGCTTGCTGCGAATGCAGCAAGATAAGTTGGGCTTAGGGGCTGGTCATGCCAGCCCGGTCGAATTTGCGTAGCAAATTCGGGGAGGGGTACAAAAACCTTGACCCCTCACCTGCGAAAACTAAGGACTTACTGCGTAAGTCCAAGTTTTCGCTTCCTCTCCCGCAAGGGGAGAGGGAATTATTTGTTTTACCGCGGCGGCCACGGGGTCAGAAGCCGCGCATGGCTGCCGGTTTCCGGTGCGGAAGATGCAAAAGACGGGATCAGGGCCGGATTATTTTCATCCCACAAGGCGGGCAGGCTGGCCCGCGCGCGGCCTTGGGGAATGTCATGCCGCAGATTAGGCGCAAGGCGGTCGATGACATCGTGCGGCGGATTGCCGAGCGGACGGATGACGTACGAGGCTGCCGTGTTTTTCCCGAGCGTCACATGCCACCTTCCGTCCCATACCGCGCTTTCACCGGCACGGATCGTCTGCGCATCCGTGATCGCGGAATATTCGCGCATGAAAGTCGCGTGAAGTTCGCCTTTGACGATCAGGCAACCGTTCAGCGTGCGCGGCGGCATCTCATCCTCAATGCAAAGCTGCTCGTGGAGACGGACAAGCGCGGCATGTTCGGGCGCGTAGTCTTCGGCATGAATGCTTTGCAGGCAGGTTGCCAGAGCGCGTAGGGCAATCGCCCGCGGTGCCGAGCGCAGTTGCTCGAGATCCATGCGGATGGTGCCGACATCATCCTGCTTGGTCGCAACGCGCAGCAGCATTTTCGTGGCGTGATCGAGCGCGTCCTTGGCATCGCTTGCGCGCGCGCCGAGGTCGAGAAGACGTTTCACAGTCAAGCCTTCGTCCGCAAGCAATGGCAGAACGCGGCGCAAACGCCCGCGCGCGTATTTGTCCGCCGGATTGCTGGGGTCGGTCACAAAGGACAGTTGCGCCGCCTTGCATGTCGCGACCAAACGTTCCTTGGGAATATTCAAAAGCGGCCGCAGCAATCGCACGCCGTCCATCGTGTTTTGCGGCGCCATACCGGCGAGG
>JAATFY010000197.1 GCA_015654915.1 Rhodospirillales bacterium | reverse complement strand
GATTCAGGATCTGCCAAAATAATCTCCGGCGTCTCTTTTGCTATTCGGGAAATAGTGCGTAGAGCCGCCTCTTTATCTTTGTTCTTATTTTCGAACCCGTTATATCGGTAAATCCTTACGGCGTTTTGATATACTCCTTCCGGAGTGGCCATATCGATTCCCCGCTTTATCGCTACTGCTATCTCACCGCTTCGGGGAATTTTGTCTCTGATCCGGTTTGCGGTCATGGCGAGCCGGGTGCCCGCCTCGACCGGATCATGTTCAGCAATTACGTCGGCAGCCTCGAACATCGCCTGGCGATGGGCGGCGAAAGCTGCTCGTGCATCTTCTAAATCTTTGGGTACACCTGACATCAGAAATCAACCTTGTTATATAAATTCGTATCCCTATTTCATGAATACAGTACGCTACTTTTGCCGGAAAACGTCAAGGGGACAGAAACATGTCTATTCATGAATTTAGCTGTTATAACTGGATTTAATGAGCATATCTGACACTCTCCGTCGCACCTCCCGCCTTTTCGTCGCCGCAGATCTCGGCGCGGGGACAACATTAGCCGTCAGCGCCGATCAGGCGCATTACCTGCAGCATGTCATGCGCCTGAAAACCGGCGATGTGTTGCGCCTGTTCAATGGCCGCGACGGCGAATGGCATGGAAGCATCGGCGTGGCATCGAAACGCGCAACGGAAATAATCACTCATAAACAAATCCGGCCCCAGAATGTCGAGCCCGATATTTGGCTTTGCTGCGGGCCGATCAAAAAAGCGCATTTCGATAACATGATCGAAAAAGCGACCGAACTCGGCGTCGCCGCGATTCATCCCGTCCTTACCGCGCATACGCAAATTCGCGAGGTAAATGTCGAGCGTTGTCATGCCATTGCCGTCGAGGCCGCCGAGCAATCCGAACGGTTGAAGGTTCCGGCCATCGAAAAACCCGTCACGCTGGAAAAACTGATTTCATCATGGCCGAGAGACCGGACGCTTATCGTCTGCGCCGAGACAGGTGAGGCCGCGCCGTTACAGGAAGCTTTCAAATCCCCCGCCCTGAAATCCGCCGCTAAAGTGGCCATCCTGACCGGCCCCGAAGGCGGCTTTGCCGCCGAGGAACTGGAAACGCTCAGGAAAGTACCGCAGGCCGTTTTCGTCCGGCTGGGGCCGCGTATATTGCGTGCCGATACCGCCGCTATTGCGGCCTTAAGTTGCTGGCAGGCGCTTTGCGGTGACTGGAAATAAGTTTGTTTTTTTATATTTCGTTCCCATATCCTGTTTCTTAACCCGGTTCCCCTAGTCTGTGGTCCCATGTCAGTTCTTGTCAGTGAATCCAATGAACCCATCACGGCCCGCCAGCAGCTCGTGGATTATTTCGCCACGGCGGCGAAGCCGAAGGCCCGATGGCTGATCGGCTGCGAGCACGAAAAATTTCCCTATCGCCTCGCGACGTTGAAACCGGTCAGCTACGAAGAGCCGAATGGCATTCATGACCTTCTGACCGGCTTGCAGACTTACGGCTGGATTCCGCTTTTCGAAGGCGAGAATGTCATCGGCCTGAAACGCGGCGCCACGGCCATATCGCTGGAACCCGGCGGACAGATTGAGTTGGCGGGAGCGCCCTTCACCTCGCTGCATGATATTGTCGCCGAGGTCGATCAGCATCTGGCGGAGGCCTGCGCGGTCGCCGAAAAGCTTGGCATCGGATTTCTCGGCATCGGATTTCACCCCACGGCGCGGCGCGAAGATATCAAGCTGATGCCGAAGGGGCGCTATCGCATCCAGTATGAACGCATGCCGAAACGCGGCTCGATGGCGCTGGATATGATGATGCGCACCTGCTCGACGCAGGTCAGCCTCGATTATGCCGACGAAGCCGACATGGTGAAAAAATACCGCCTGTCGCTGGCGCTACAGCCTATTGCCACCGCTCTGCTCGCGGCCTCGCCTTTCACCGAAGGAAAGCCCAACGGCTATCGCAGTTATCGTATGCATGTCTGGACCGACACCGATCCCGTCCGCTGCGGACCCATTCCTTTCGTCTTCGAAGACGGTTTCGGGTTCGAGTGTTACACCGACTACGCCCTCGATGTGCCGATGCAGTTCATCTGGCGCGACGGTGGATATATCGACGGCGAAGGGCAGAGCTTCCGCGATTTTCTCGCCGGAAAACTCCCGGCGCTGCCGGGCAAGATTCCCACCATGACCGACTGGGCCAATCATCTGACGACTTTATTCCCTGATGTGCGCCTGAAAAAAGTTTTGGAAATGCGCGGCGCCGATGCCGGCCCTCTTCCCACCTTGACGGCTTTGCCCGCT
>JAATFY010000230.1 GCA_015654915.1 Rhodospirillales bacterium | reverse complement strand
GGAAAGAAACATTCCTGAAATTCTGCCGCGCCTCTTACGCCGAAGGTCTCTGCGCCCTCTATGCCTACGAATTTCAGACACCCGCGATTTCGAAGACCAAGATCGAAGGTCTGAAGAAATTCTACGGCATCGATGATCCGCGTTGCCTCGAATTCTTCAAGGTGCACGAAACGGCGGACGTCTATCACTCACAGACCTGCGAAAAGCTGATCGACGCCATTCCTGCCGACAGGCAGGCAGCAGCCCTTCAGGCCGCCCGTGCCGCGGCGCAAAGCCTGTGGGACTTCCTCAGCGAAGCCTACGGCACAACCATGGCGTGCTGAAAGCAGCCTACGCATTATTCGAATTACTTGAGGATAAAACCGCCGATCAGCGGCATGGTTAACCTTACCTGCATACGATATTGTTCTCGCGGGAAAATTAATTTATAAGCGTTATGGGCGGCAGCATTTTGCAGGCCGGTCTTATTTTTAACGACGTAAATTTGAAAAAACTCATGAGCAGTTCCGAAACAGATATTCAAAAGGCGGTAACGGAGGCTGAAATCCGGACCCATATTGTCTGGTTCGAGCAATTTCTTATCAGGGCCTGGTTCGAACAATCGAATGCCGCTACCGATCAATTGAAGCATGAAAAGCTTTATGAAACCTACAAGAGGCTCTATAAAAAACTGATCACGCAACCCCAAGGCCGGCTTATTCTCGGCTGGCTGCTTGAACACGGCTTCTATTTATCCAAAGACCAGATTCAAGCCCCGATAACCATTGACGCGGCGCGCGCCGAAGCAGAGCGGCTGTATAAGGGCATTGTCGCCGCGGGTGGCCCTGCACCTGAGCGGTTAAAGACTAATCCCTCATATTATATCGAGTGGATTGGACAGTTGATTGCCTCCACTGTGAATTATAAAACCTTCTATCGAAAACTCGTAACCGAGCCTCAGGGAAAAAGAATTATCGCCTTGTTGAAGGCGCAAAACATCCATGTCGATGCAACCGGAATCAGGAGTGTAAGCCCTAAAATTGTACAAGATAACGCAAAGCCGCACATTAGCGGAGAAACAGAATACCAAAAGGCCATCGAGTGCCTCTCGGGTCAAATTAAACGGAAAAAAGTGACGCTATACCAACGCGCTGCAAACTGGGTATCCGGAACCCGACCAGTTGGAAATTTCAAAGTAAGCGAAGAAGGCGTTTTCAAACTGCGCGCCGCCGCGCGGAAAAAACACCCCGCCGCTATACGCCTTTTGGCTCATTTGACCGAACACGGCAAACACGGTGTAGGAAAGCATTTCAGAAAAGCCGCTCAGTTGTACCTCAAGGCCGCGATGAAAGGGGACGCCACTGCACAAAACAGGTTGGGTGAACTTCGTATGCCCCACAGATTCTATCCGATCCGGATCGTACTAACGATAGGTCGCCGCCTTAAATATATTCGCGAGAGGAAACACCTCAGGATCAAGAAGAACGCCAAAAAAGCTGCTGTATTTTTTCAGCAAGCCGCTAACCAAAATCTTCCCGAGGCGCTGCGAAACCTCGCGCGTTGTCACGAACGAGGGGCTGGCGTCGAAAAAAGCTCCGCAACAGCCAAAGCATTGCGTGAAAGGGCCCGCGAGATCAGTCCCACCCGCCGTGAACAACTGGCGGCGCTCTATAAACAAACGGGAGCCGAACTTGGCAACCTTTGGACATGGGCCGCAGGCCCCGAAAGACTGTATGCGGTAGGTGACCGTCTCCTACATGCGTTGCATTGGCGATAAATACTTACATAACCGCCCCATCATTCTCCACCATCCTGGCCTTGCCCTGCCCTGCGATTCGCGCTAATCCTGCCCCGCGCAAGGCGCACTAACGAATCCGGCGGTTTAACCTTATGAACATTCACGAATATCAGGCGAAAAGCCTCCTCAAGAAATACGGCGTGGTCGTGCCGCGCGGCGGCGTGGCCTTTTCGCCCGCCGAGGCCGCCGATGTCGCCAAGGCGCTGGCGCTTGATTTGAAAGAACCGGTCTGGGTCGTAAAGGCGCAAATCCATGCCGGCGGCCGCGGCAAGGGCGGCGGCGTGAAAGTCGTCAAGACCATGGACGGCGTTATCGCCGAAGCCAAGCGCATGCTCGGCATGCAACTGGTCACACACCAGACAGGGCCGCATGGCCAAAAAGTCCAACGGATTTATGTCGAGGAAGGTTGCGACATTAAGCGCGAGCTTTATATCGGCTTGCTGATCGACCGCGCCACCAGCCGCGTGACGATTATGGCTTCGACCGAAGGCGGCATGGAAATCGAGGAAGTCGCCGCGAAGACTCCGGAAAAGATCATGAAGGTCGCCATCGATCCCGTCACCGGCATGCAGCCCTATCATGCGCGGGAAATTGCCTTTGGCCTCGGCCTGAAGGACAAGCAGGTCGGCAAATGCGTCAGCTTCCTGATGGCGATGTACAACGCCTTCACCGATCTCGATTGCTCGATCGTCGAGATCAATCCGCTGGTCGTCACCGGTTCCGGCGACATCATTGCGCTCGATGCCAAGATGAATTTCGACGACAACGCCCTGTTCCGCCACAAGGACGTGGAAGAAATGCGCGATGAGTCCGAGGAAGACCCCGCCGAAGTCGAAGCGACCAAGAACAGCCTCAACTATGTGCGCCTTGATGGCAATATCGGCTGCATGGTCAACGGCGCCGGACTTGCCATGGCGACCATGGACATCATCAAACTGTATGGCGGCACGCCCGCGAACTTCCTCGATGTCGGCGGCGGCGCCACCAAGGAACGTGTGACGACGGCCTTCAAGATCATTCTGTCCGACCCGAACGTGAAAGGTATCCTCGTGAACAGCTTCGGCGGCATCATGCGGTGCGACATCATCGCCGAAGGCATTATCGCGGCCGCGGGGGAGGTGAGCCTCGACGTGCCGCTGGGGGTGCGGCTTGAAGGCACCAATGTTGACCTCGGCAAGAAGATGCTCGCGGGCTCGGGCCTGCCGATCCTGCCCGCCGACAATCTCGCGGATGCCGCGGATCGCATCGTGAAGGCGGTGAAGAAAGCGGCGGCATAATGACAGCACCGCAAGAATCCGCGGAGCAGCTTCAGTGCTTACTTGATAACTGCGCTTTCGCCTGT
>JAATFY010000149.1 GCA_015654915.1 Rhodospirillales bacterium | reverse complement strand
TTCGACGGCACGAATCTTTTATTGCCCTCCATATGCTGAAACCGTCGCATGTAGGTTCGTTTCCGGTATTTCCTTTGCGGCGACGCGGGTCAGGTAGAGGCGGAAAGTCGTGCCTGACCCCGCTTCGCTGTAAACGCTGATATGGCCGTTCGATTGTTTGATAAAGCCGAAAACCATACTGAGGCCGAGGCCGGTCCCTTTGTCGCGAGCTTTCGTGGTGAAGAACGGCTCGAAAATGCGGCCGATGACTTCCGGCGGTATGCCGTTTCCGGTGTCGCTCACCTCGATCATCGCGTAATCGCCCGCCGTGACTTCGGGATGCTGGGCCGCGTATTCGGCATCGAGATGCCGGTTGCTTGTCGTGATCATCAGGTTGCCGCCCTTTGGCATCGCGTCCCGCGCGTTGGTCGCCAGATTCGTCAGGGCGGCATCCAGCTGCACAGGATCAATGATAACTTGCCAGATATCCGGCGCGAGGCTGAGAAAAATCTTGATGTTCTCGCCCAATATGCGGCCCAGAAGCTTGGCGATATCTTCGATCAGTTTATTGATGTCCGTCGCCCGTGGCTGTAAGGGCTGCTGACGGGCGAAGGCCAGCAGGCGCCGCGTCAGGTCGGCGCCGCGCAACGCGGCCTTTAACGAAGCCTGCGCCAGTTGGTGCGCTTCGCTGTTTTCTTCCAAATGCTCGTCCAGCGAATCCAGATTGCCGATGATGACGCTGAGCTGATTGTTGAAATCGTGCGCCATGCCGCCGGTAAGATTGCCGATGGCTTCCATTTTCTGGGACTGTTGCAGTTTCCTTTCGCTGTCCCCGAGTTCGGCCGTCCGTTTGGCGACTTCCTGTTCGATATGAAGATTGGTTTGCTTGAGTTTGCTGTTCATCTCCTGCAATTGGAGGGGACTCGGCAGCGTCAGGGCGGCGGGTATGCTCTTCCAGACGATGACGGCGGTAATAACCGAAACGATCGCGGTCAGCGCCTTGACGATGCCTTCCGGCCCGTAATCGGGGTACCACAAAACCCATACCGAGAAGAAATGCGTCGCGCCGCAGAGCACGATGAACGCGCCGAAGAGCAGGAAAACATAACGGAACGGCAAATCCTGCCGTTTGAAGGCGAAATAAATAATGGCAAACGGAATCGAATAATAGGAAAGGCCGATGACGATATCGGAAACCACATGCAGCCAGAGAATTTCGGGCAGCCAAAGAAAGCAATGGCCGTGCGGCATAAAGCCGTCGGCGTTAAAAAGCGTGGCAAGATAATCCGACATGCTGCGTGCCCGAACCGGAGTTTTTCGATCCTCCAATTCTACAGAAAGGCGAGCGCCGCTGTCGCGTATGATGAGCAGAACGGCATACCTTGATATGCGGTTTTGCGCGATATTTAGGCCACGGGGCGTTCCTCGGGTCCTTCACATTCACATGCGGATTTTAGCGGCGGCGTAAAAGTCTGCGCTTATTGCCGTGCTGTTTCTATCAAGGACGTGTAAAAAGCACCGTATTGGGCCTCAGAAGCGCCCTAATTCGCTCCTATTTTCATTCTCCAAACAGTTTTCACAGTCTCGCGTTATCCATGGGGTCTTGAATTATGACGGCAGTAGATATCGCCGACATAGATGTTCTGCTTCCCCGCAGTGAGCCAGTCGTGCTTGCTGACGAACAGCAGATTATTCCTGCTTCCTTATCCTTTCCGCGCCGCCCGCGCGGCCGGTGGGGCTTCTGGTCACCCTGGAGTTCATGGTTTGCCTCGCCTGAGGAAGAAGAGGCGCGTCCACAGGCACAGGAAACTCGCGATGGGCAGCTGCCTTACGGAAACACCAAAATCGATATTTGGACTCCGCCCGTGCCGCTCGTGGCGGGATCTTCTCCTTTCGCCGCATCTGCCGCGGCTTCGCTAAAGCTCGCAAAGCTGCGCAATAATCTCGTGGTACTGGGAACCGGTTTCAGCGTCGGGCTCGCCGCCAAGCTGGCCTTCGCGGCGGTCGCGGCCGCTATAACCATTCCGGCGGCTTACGCTTTGCCCGCGGCAGTTCTGGTTGCCGGTGTAACCGGCCTCACGGTCA
>JAATFY010000038.1 GCA_015654915.1 Rhodospirillales bacterium | reverse complement strand
TCTGGCGCAGGCGCTGGCGGTAAGCGGCACGCCGGTTGAAGTTACCCTTTGCACGCCGCCGGGCGTCGACCGGAGACACCCCGAGATGTTGCGCCTGAAGGGAACGACTGCGCTGCCGCGCTGCGATAACCTTGTGCCGGCTTCACAATCCCAGTTGGCGCTCGATGTCCGCGCGCGGTCCAACGATCCGCTGGAATTTCCTTTGGTGGCTGCGGCGGGAATGGTAGCGCCGGAAGGATTTCCGACTTTCGTGACGGAGGGCTCAACCGGCGGCAAGGAAGGCAAGCTGTGGTGGATTAACGCGCCGCATGCCGCCGTCGTTATTAAAAACACGCGCAAGGAAAATGCCAGCGTCACATGGAGCGCCGTGTTTACGCCGCCGCCCTGCCCGGGCAAGGTGACGGTCGAACTTACGCTCGACGGCAAGTCGGTCAGCTTTCCCGTGAATGGCAAGCCGGTACCTTATTCCGTGACGACGGCCGTACCGAGCGGCGGCGAGAAATTTATCACGCTTCAGACCACCGGCGGTTCGTGCAAGCCCGAGGCCGTAAACTCCCGCACTTTCTATGTGGGACTTGTCGACATGAAAGCACGCTAGAAGCGCCCTATGGCCGCTCCGGTAACAGGCGCGGATTGCGCCAGCCCTGAACTCCGTCCACGGTGACGAAAGGCGGCGCATCTCCGCTGAGCCGGAGAATGGCGGGACGCTCGATCTCGAGTTTCCATCCGGCCTTGAGAAGGGAATCGAACAGGCGGCCTTCGATCTGCCGCGAATGCGTCCCGATCAGCATATAGGCTATTTTCTCGGACAGAAAGGGAAGGCAGGAGGAGACCAGATCGGCCTCGCCGCCCTGAATATCGATATGCAGGAGGTCGATGCGGGCGTGGGGCCCGATCACGTCGGCCAGGGCCACCATCGGCAGCGCGTCGTAATTGCCCGAATTCACGGCCTCGTCGCGCTGTTTTTCACTCGCGTCGAAAACCGGCTCCAGTCCCCACGCCGTTCCGGCCTTTTCCTGTTTCGGGAAAAGCGCAGTACCGGCCTGCGCCGCGGCAATGCCTCGTTTAAGCGTATAATCGGAAGGCCCGAATCCGTTGGTTTCAAGGGCTTCGCGCGCGAAGCCGATATGGCCTTCGTCGGCTTCGACGCCGATCAGATGGATTTTAAGCCCCGCCCGCCGCGCGGCGATGCCGGTGTTGTTCATCCAGCATCCCCAGCCGCAGCCAAGTTCGATCATCGTGAAAGCGTCTTGCGCAAGATCAACGGCGCGAAGCGCTGCGCCCCACTCGGCGATATCGGCATGCCAGTTGGCTGGTATGGGGATGTCCTCGACCTGGCCGGCGCGGCCCTCAAGAATGGACGGAAAGAATTTCGGATCGATGGCGACGCCGAGATAATTCGTCAGATATCCGGCGCGCGGTTTCAGGCCGGACGCCGCATGCCGCCGTATGACTTCCTGAGGATCGAAGGTCGCGTGGTAATGGAAGAAGGGGCTTGGCGGTTCTGCGGTTTTTGTCGATGCCGGCCCGGCCGCCAACTGTCCCCGCAAGCTCTCGCGCTCCAGAAGCAGGGCGTTGCGGTCGTTATACAAGCGCTGGATAGCCGGAATTTTCAGGGCGACCTTGCGGGCGAAACTCATGCTCCTGTCCTTTCGGTTGATGGAAGAATAGATGACAATAATTTACTGGCAACCAGTAACTCGCGCGCACTCTGTTCCCAAGTCAGCCGTGGCATCCCGCCCGACAACGGTGCTTTGTCTTCGGCTTTTAACGCCAGCCAGCGCTTGATGGAGTCCGCCAGTTCCTGTGGCGCAAGGCCGCTGAAATAAAAGGCATGTTCTCCCGCGACTTCGCGGAACACCGGTATATCGCGCGCAAGAACGGGCAGGCCATGTTGCGCGGCTTCGATCAGGGGCAGTCCGAAGCCTTCGCCCTCGCTGGGGCATAGAAGGCATGTGCTGGCGGCATAGATTTTTTCCAGACATTCGTCACTGATGCCTTCGAGCCAGAACAGGCGCTTGCCGGCTTCGGGATGATGACGCAAATGGCTGATCAGGGAATCGACCATCCAGCCGCGCCTGCCGACGATGACAAGATTGGCGGCAATGCCCTCGGCCCACAACAATTCGAACGCCGCCAGCGCCTGCGCATGGGCCTTGCGCGGCTCGAGCGTGCCGACCATGAGAAAGCTTGGCGTGGAACGAATGATTTCCAGCACAGTATCGGCATTCTCCGGCAGGCCGTGCGTGGGGGCCGACGCTTTTATATCCGCGCCGAGATGGAACCAGCGAATGGCGGGGGGACGCAGGCGTTGCGGGCCGTGATCCCGCATCCAACTCGCCATTTCATCGGCGACGGCTTTGGATATGCAGATAACCCCGTCGCTTTCGGCGACGGTTTCCAGCCAACCGTGATGGTACTGCGTTGCCCCTGCGGTAAAGAATTGCGGCACCAGCGCCGGAAGAAGGTCGTAGACGACAAATTTTACCGTAACGCCGTGGTTTCGCAGGCGGCGGTAAAACATTTTCTGGCGCGCCACGATATGCTGCTGCAAATCGAGGCCGAGGAACATATCGCCCGCCTGGAATTCGATCACATCGTCCGGCATTGCGTGTGGGGGTAATGGCTTCGGCGGCAGGCAGCCGAGGAAACCGGCGGTGAAACGGCGGGCGTAACGGTAACCCTGTTCTTGCGTCGTCGCATAGACCGGCTCGATCCGCCAGCCTTCCGGTGGATGCAGGAGCAACTCGCGCAGGATGCTGCGCACGACGCGCTGGATGCCGCTTTTGCTGTCGCGTTTGACCAGTTCGGACACATCCACGAACAGCTGGCGCGGCATGAAATTCGGGCGAATGGAAAAGGCAATAGCCTCGGCCAGCATAAGCCATCCTTTCGAATCTGCCGGAAGGGCGGGCTCGACCTCCGTAGCGGCACGCACCAGCCCGGGCACGCCGGCAGCGTTGTCGTCGTAGGTCTTTTCAATAAAGGCGGCATATTGGTCGGCGCAGGCGCGCGGATCGTGCTGTTTCAAAACGATATGTCGCGCCCGTTCGCCCAGATGCCGCCTCATCAATGGATCGCGGCGCAGGGTTTCCAGCGCTTCGACAAGTTGTTTGTCATCGAACAAGTCCGGCAGCTTCCATACGCCTTCGTCCGGCACATCCGCCATGCTGCCGTTGGCGTTGATGATGGTGGCAAGCCCGTAATTCATGCAATCCAGCACGGTGCCCGACGTTTCGCCGCGCGACAGAGTGCGCAGTTGCACGCCGATATCGGCGGCTTCGAGATACCGGCGGAAGACTTCCATGTCGGCCCAGCCGGTGATGCGGATACGCTGCTGCAAGCCGCTGCGGGCAATGGCTTCGGTTATCTGCTGGCCGTAGGCGCCGCCGTTGTTTTCGCCGACGAACACCAGCACGCAGTCGGGATCGCGCGCGAGGCTCGAGGCCAGCCATGCACTTAACAGCCGGTGGTTAAGTTTGTGCGGCCCCAGTAAGCCGAAACTGCAGACGACGAAAGCCTTATCGTCCAGCTTCAGCGCCGCACGGGCTTTGGCGCGGTCGATATCCCGCGCGAAAACGCGCATATGGGGAATGACAGCCCAATCCTTCGCCGTGTCTTTGCCATACCATTGCGTGGCGAGGCGGCGGGAATTTTCGGCATGCACGGTGACGCCGAGGGCATTTTGCAGCACCTGAAAATTGCAGGGATAATGCCAGACCACGTCGCCGGCGTCCGCTTCGGCAAAGCGCCGCTGCATGGCGGCGTAACCGTGGCTTTGATACAGCGCTTCGGCCCACGCGTAAGGCCGGTACTCCGTGATTTCCAGATGGGAAATGATGCCGGACAGGAAAAAATCGTGCAGCACGACGATGCCGGGAATTTCCTCCAGAAGCCGGAACATGTGCCGGTGAAAAGCGGAATTGCCGAAATGATACAGGATTCGGTCGTAGTGACGGCTGTGGGCGCGAAGCCATTTTACGTCGCGGATCGCGCAATTGGCTTTAATCCACGGATCGGCGACAGCATCCTGCGCCACGATGACGTCGATCTCGTAATGGCGGGCAAGCTCCGGCAGAAGTTCGGCGCTGTAATCGCTGATGCCGCTGCGCTCGGGCGGCAGCGGCGAGATATAGGCCAGCTTCGGACGGCGCGCCGGTACCGGATGCGCCGCCGGTTTTCTCGCTTCGTGCCATTTTTCGCAGGCGGCTATAGCTTGTTTCCCGCTGGCGTCCCACGAAAAATGCCGCGCCTGCTCAATGCCATGCCGCTCTAGCGCGGCCCGGAAATTATCGTTGGAAAGCACTTCAGCGATTTTCGCCGCAATAGAAGAGTCGTTGCGCGGATCGAACAGCGCGTCGGTGCGGCCGATCACTTCCGGAATGCTGGAAGTGTTGGAGGCAATCACAGCCCGTCCGCACGACATCGCTTCCAGCGCGGGAAGGCCGAAACCTTCGTGCCATGACGGGAAGTCGAAAAGTTTGCATAAATTGTAAAGGGCGATCAGGTCGTCTTCCGACACGAAACCGGTCAGCACAAGCTCGCCCGCCTTCAGGCCCTGTTTGGCGGCGAGAGTTTCCAGTGTGGTTCTGTCGGGCGGGTGGATGGAGCAGACGACGGCCAGTTGATGCGCCGCGCGTAACGCTTCCGGCAGCAGCGCATAGGCGCGGATCAGCCCTTCCATGTTTTTGCGGTAATCGATGCCGCCGGTATACATGACGAAGGGTCGGTTCAGGCCGTAGCGGCTGCGGATTTCCGCCTCGCGTTCGGCGCTTATTTGCATCGGCTTGAAATGCGGCTCGGCCGCCGTCGATATGTTCACCACATCGGTATCGGGAAAATCGAGATGCCGGACGGCTTCCTGCCGCGAGGATTCGGAAATCGCGAGCAACAGACCGGCGCGGCGCAAATGCCCGATCTTGTTTTCGTACCAGCGCTTGATGACCGGATTATCCAGAAAAGGGTGCGGATGGATCAGCGGTATAAGGTCGTAAAGAATGACCGCCGTCGGAAATGCGCTGCTCAGCGATCCTATGCTGGTGATTGCATCGTCGCCCAGCCCCTCGAACAGGCTGCTGACCAGAACCAGATCGGGCTCAAGGCTGGCGAGAAAAGCCTCGTACAGCAATTCGCCCGTCTTCCGCCGCCAGTCGTTGCCGGGGTCCAGATGGCAGACAGGCCCCGGCGACTGCCAGACGCGGATATTCTCCTGCGGCAACAGCCCCTCGAATGCGATGCGGATCGGCTCGATGGTGTCGGGAAGAAGGCCGTTGAGGGCGAGAATGATTTCGTTTTTACCGCGATGCCGCGCCACCGCCAGCGCGATTGACAAGGAATACCGGCCGATGCCGCGTTGGCGGTTGCTGCCTTGCGCGCCCTGCATATCGATGACGATGCGCATCATTTGCGCTCCTGCCGGAGGGTGCGTTGAAGATCGGCGTAAATACGTTCGGCGCGGCGGGACAAGGGCAGCCGGTCGGTTGGCGTTGTGTTGCTCCAGTCTTCGATCAGATGCGCGCGCATGGCGACAAGGCGCAGGCGCTTCTTGAGCGGAGGACATTTCGCGAGGACATACAACGCACACAGACGCACGTGCGGCAGGCCCATGGTTTTACGCATAGCCTTGACAAGCAAAGTCCTGACCGCGCTTTTTACCCTAACCAGCATGCCGCAACCCGGATGATTTTTCGCCCTTGGCATCTTCCGTCAGCGCCTGCCAGAAACTGTCGGGCAGGGACGCGAACCAGTTCTGTTTCGAGAAAAAGCGCGTGACATGTTCGCGCGCCGCCAGACCCAGCCGTCGGCGCTCGGCGGGATTTTGCAACAGGCGCCGCAACGCTTCGGCGGCCTGATCGATGTCGGGTTCGGCCCATAACGCGCCGTAGCTGTCATAGATATTCTGCGGATCGACCACCGGCACCATTTTCACATCCACCAGTATGCTGCATTCCGGCGTCATGAAATCAAGGTTCGAGGACCAGTTGGTGGCAATAACGGGCTTGGCCGCCGCCATCGCTTCGGCCATCAGCAAACCGAAGCCTTCCGACCGGTGCAGCGACATGACGATATCGACCCGCGCCATCAGGTCGCGCATCGCTTCGGGCAGGAAGGTTTTGCGGAGAATATGGATGTTGGGATGACCCGCGGCGGCTCGTTCCAGACGCGGGATGGCTTCGGGCCATGACATCTCGCCATGCACCTTGATCACCAGCACCGCGTTTTCATTGTCTTCGGCGGCGCGGCGGAACGCCTCGATCACGGCTTCGGGATTTTTCCGCGCGTGCGTGGAGCGCACGTCGTACATGAAGAACACGATGGTGCGGCCCTTGAATTCCGGCAGCGGATCGTGCTGCGGCACGGTCGGCACGGCGGTGATGTCGATAGGATAAGGCACGACATGAACGGGTTTATCGGGCGCCGCCTTACGCAGGGCATTGGCGATGAAATGGCTCGGCACCCATACTTCGTCGACGCAGCACAGGGCGCGTATCCAGCGGCGCGGCACGACTTCCAGTTCCCACGCCCAGCAGCCGAT
>JAATFY010000014.1 GCA_015654915.1 Rhodospirillales bacterium | reverse complement strand
GCAGGACGACAAGCAGATTTTGCTGCTGACGCAGAAAAGCGCCACGCAGGACGACCCGACGCGCGAGGATTTGTTCACGCTCGGCACCGTCGGCACTGTTTTGCAGCTCCTGAAGCTGCCGGACGGTACCGTTAAGGTGCTGGTCGAGGGTGGCCACCGCGCGCAGGTGACGCGCTTCACTGAAAATGTCGATTTCTTCCAAGCCTTCGCCGAACCGATTGAGGAATTCACCGGCGACCGCGCCGAGCTGGATGCTTTGGCGCGCGCCGTCGTCGGCCAGTTCGACCAGTACATCAAGCTCAACAAGAAAATTCCGCCGGAAGTCATGGTCTCGGTCAACCAGATCGAAGAACCCGCCAAGCTGGCCGATACCATCGCATCGCATCTCGCGCTGAAGATCGCCGACAAGCAATCGTTGCTGGAAACCGTCTCGGTCAACGAACGGCTGGAAAAGATTTTCGGCTTCATGGAAGGCGAAATCGGCGTCCTACAGGTCGAAAAGAAAATCCGCACGCGCGTCAAGAAGCAGATGGAGAAGACGCAGCGCGACTATTACCTGAACGAGCAAATGAAGGCGATCCAGAAGGAGCTGGGCGACGGCGAAGACGGCAAGGGCGAAGCCGACGAGCTGGAGCAGAAAATCGCCAAGATCAATATGCCGAAGGACGCCAAGGAAAAGGCGATGGCCGAGCTGAAGAAGCTGCGCGCCATGAGTCCGATGTCGGCGGAATCGACCGTCGTGCGCAATTACCTCGACTGGATGCTGGGTATTCCGTGGAACGAGCGCACGCGCACGCGCCGCGATATCAAGAAGGCCGAGAAAATCCTCGACGTGGATCATTATGGCCTCGAGAAGGTCAAGGAACGCATTCTTGAATATCTGGCCGTCCAGCAGCGGCAGAATAAAATTAAGGGCACCATCCTGTGTCTCGTCGGTCCTCCGGGCGTAGGCAAGACCTCGCTCGGCAAATCGATTGCGAAAGCAACGGGCCGGAATTTCGTCCGCATGTCGCTCGGCGGCGTGCGCGATGAAGCCGAAATTCGCGGCCATCGCCGCACCTATATCGGCTCCATGCCCGGCAAGATCATTCAGGGCATGAAGAAAGCCAAGTCATCGAACCCGCTCTTCCTGCTCGATGAAATCGACAAACTGGGCTCCGACTGGCGCGGCGATCCGTCGTCGGCTTTGCTCGAAGTGCTGGACCCCGAACAGAACCACGCCTTCAACGACCATTATCTGGAAGTCGATTACGATCTTTCGGACGTCATGTTCGTCTGCACGGCGAATACGCTGAAAATGCCGCAGCCGCTGCTTGACCGTATGGAAATCATCCGTCTTGCGGGTTATACCGAGGACGAAAAGATCGAGATTGCCCAGACGCATCTCAAGCCGAAGGCAATCAAGGAACATGGGCTGAAGAAAGACGAATTCTCGATCTCCGAGGACGCGCTGCGCGACATCATCCGCTACTACACGCGGGAAGCCGGCGTGCGTAATCTCGAACGCGAATTGGCGAACCTTGCGCGTAAATCGATTAAGGATATTCTGGTCAAGAATCTGAAGTCGGTTCACATCACGCGCCGCAATCTGGAAAAATACGCGGGGGTGAAGCGGTTCCGTTATGGCGAAGTCGAGCCCGAAGATCTGGTCGGCGTCACAACCGGCCTTGCATGGACGGAAGTCGGCGGCGAATTACTGTCGATCGAAGCCGTGGCGTTGCCCGGCAAGGGCAAGATCACCATCACCGGCAAGCTGGGCGATGTCATGCGCGAATCCGTTCAGGCTGCGGAGAGTTACGTCAAAGCCCGGGCGGTTGCCTTCGGCATCAAACCGACGTTGCTCGAAAAACGGGACATCCATGTTCACGTTCCGGAAGGCGCCACGCCGAAGGATGGCCCCAGCGCCGGCGTGGCCATGGTAACTTCCATTGTCTCTGTTCTCACCGGCATACCGGTGCGTAAAGATGTGGCGATGACAGGCGAGATAACTCTTCGTGGTAGGGTCTTACCCATTGGCGGTCTCAAAGAGAAACTGCTCGCGGCACTCCGCGGCGGCCTCACCACCGTGGTCATTCCCAAGGAAAACGAGAAGGATCTCACGGAGATACCGGATAATGTTAAGAAGGGACTCAAGATTATCTTCATCAATACGGTGGAGGAAGTTTTGAAATACGCCCTGACCAAACCGATCACACCGATCGAATGGGATGAAGCGGCAGAGCTTGCCGCCGACAAGGTGAAGGAAGGCAAGAAGGCCGACGGTGACGTCGTCCGTCACTAGCCGTTAACCATACGGCCCTGAAAGCCGCAGAAATCCACCGTTTTTTCATGGTCAGCGCTTGACGTGCCGAAAGAACAGCGCCTAGGCTTGCGACGTAGCTGGTGGATTCGTACTGCGAATTTACCAGCTATCTTTCTCAAACCCATGGAGTTCTCCAATGAACAAGAATGAATTCATTTCGGCCGTTTGCGATAATAAGTCGCTGCAAAAAATGGATCTGTCCAAGAGCTGCATCTCGACCGTAATCGAGGCCTGCCTTGCCACTATCGAAGGCAGCCTGAAAAAGGGCGAAGAAGTCCGTCTCGTCGGCTTCGGTAATTTCTATGTGTCCAAGCGCGCGGCGTCCAAGGGCCGCAATCCGCGCACCGGCGAAGCGATCCAGATCAAGGCATCCAAGCTGCCGAAATTCCGCGCGGGCAAGCAGTTGAAGGATCAGGTCAACACCGCAGGCGGCGCAAAGAAATAAGCATTCACTATAGGGCTCGGACTCAATTAAAAATCCCGTCATTCCGGAAAAATCGCTTTTTTGCTTTTGCAAAAATGCGATTTTATCCGGAATCCCATTTGGTTTTCTTGCCGCTTAACAGGAAATGGGATTCCGCATCAAATTCGCCTAAAGCGAATTTGTGCGGAATGACACTGTTTTTAATGTTAGGCTTTTGCTAAGTAGAGCCGTCGGGCAACCGCCGGCCCTCTTTGTTTTGGTTATTCACTCATCCGTTCGGCAAAAGACGCATAATTGAAGGATGTCTTATTCCGGAACGCCGAAAGTCCGCACAGGATCAGGCTTAAAAGCGGTGGGACCAAAGCGGCCAGCACGATCAAGCCGGTTCTTTCCGTCACATTCCCGTAAACGGAGAGGGGAAGCGCCAGAAAAACCGACAGGCAGATGGAAGCAAGTATCGCCTGTTTCGAGACGCGTCGGGAAAAAAGGCTGAAAAAGACTGGAACCAGCATTGAAGACGCCAGCGCTCCGTAAATCAGGAAGCACCACAACAGTTTCGGCTGCAGCAGGGCGATCAGTGTGCCAGTCACGGCTACGGCCGTCATGCCGATACGTGCCGCGCTGACAAGCTCTTTTTCTGACGCATCCGGTTTGCAGTAACGCCGGTAGATATCGATGGCCGTCAAGGAACTGACGGCAGAGAACGATGAATCGAGGCACGACGAAAGTCCGGCAAAAGCGAGCACGACAAAAGCAATCGTCGCCAGACCGGGCAGATAATGCGCCACGACCTCGGGGCCTACCATTTGCGGATCGTGGATGCCGACGGCTGCTTGCACGGCAGGTGCCGCGCCGATGAACCCCAGCAGGGACAGGACAATCGGCACGATACCGAAGATCAATCCGCCCAGCATGAAAATAGAAGCCAGGGACCTGCGTTTCGCGGCAAAAGCCCGTTGCAGGAACATCTGGTCCGTAACCGGCCCCGAAATCAGCGCCATCGTCGCGGGAATGCCAAAACTGTAGGCAACCGAAGGGTCGAAGATATTCCTGTAATCGCCCGATTTGCCGCCTAATCCTTGCGCCAAAGTATCCCATCCACCCACAGCCGACAGCACCAAAGGAACGAGAATGAAGGCGATGAAAAGCAGCAGCAGGATTTGCACCACGTCGGTCATAACCGACGCGCGTAAACCGCCAATCACCGAATAGCTGTAGGCCGCACCGGCAATGAGGACGATGCATAAGGAAACCGGCAGACCGGTAAGGGTGTGCAAGAGCAGTCCGCCTGCCAGGGCGTTGATAACCGCAGCGCCAAGCTGATAGCCGAAATAAACAGCCAGAGACACCATGTGAATTCGCCGGTCGCCGCCGAAACGCGCATACAGATAATCCGGCATGGAATAACCGCGCGGCAGCAAAGCGCGGGCCCGCAGGGCGATGGGAACGAAGGTAAAAAAGCAGAGAATGTTGGGGAGTGTGAACCAGAAAATCCCCGGCAATCCCTGCTCGAACGCTTTTTGCGAGGAGATAAAAATTGCGGGCGCCCATATCCACGAGGCGGCGATGCTGAAGGCACCGGAAAAGGTTCCCAGCTTGCGGTCCATGACCAGAAAGTTTTCGGCGCCAAAATGCTTGCGGCGCGCCAGAAAACTGACGAACAGCATGACGGCGATATAGCAGGCAAGAAGCAAAAACGCGGATTGGGCGTTTACCATGGCCAAGTCTCCAGTATCCGCCTACCGGACTTCACAAAGTCCGGCTCACTTGATTGTGGTCGCTGCGTTCTCGATAACGCAGCGCGGCTTCAACTTCGCTTGGCAAAATCCTGATACTCTCGGTAGTATCAGCGAAGTGGCGCTACTATAAGTTATCGGCCGGAAGCTGCGCAAGGCCGATTTCAGGGAAATACTTTCATCATGGTTGGACAAGCGGTTTCTGAAGGCAAGATGGCGTCTATACCGGCGGGAGAATTCCTGATGGGTGCGGAAACGGGCAGGGACGAGGAACGCCCCACGCACATCGTCTTTACGGATGCGTTCCTGATGGATGTCTGTCCCGTCACCAATCGTTTGTTCAAAGCTTTCCTGAAAGCCTGTCCCCAATGGCAACGAAGCGTGGGCGTGAAGAAATATCTGAATACCTATTATCTTTATCTCTGGCGGGAAGATGTCATCTTTCCCAACGGCAAACGCGACCATCCCGTGGTGTATGTGAACTGGTATTCCACGGCGGCCTATTGCAATTGGCGCAGCCGCGAAGAAGGGTTATTACCCTGTTACGACGAGGCAGACAACTTTACTTGCGATTTCTCGGCCTCGGGTTACCGCCTGCCGACCGAAGCGGAATACGAACGGGCCAGCCGCGGCGGGATGGAACAAGCCGCGTATCCGTGGGGCGATAGCATCGATAAGAGCAAAGGAAATTATAACAATCTCATTGGCGATACGACGGAAGCCGGAATCTATCTCGCCAACGGCTATGGCCTGTTCGATATGAGCGGCAATATCGGCCACTGGTGCCAGGACTGGTTCGATCCTGATTATTACCACAACTCACCTGTCAAGAATCCGCGCGGCCCCGAAACCGGTAAATACCGTGTCTATCGCGGCGGAGCGTGGGGCGCGCCGGTAGATTCCCAGCGCTGCGCCAGCCGTTTCTGGCTGCTACCGGAAAACTGTAACCCTGATTTTGGGTTTCGTTGTGTGAGGGCGGTTTGAGCGACGATGTTCGATAGCCATATTCTACAAATCGAAACTCATCTGTTTTATTTCATCAAGACGGATGATGCCATTAATAAGCCATTTGTCGGGGTAAAGGGAATGCGTACCCATGGCGAATGTCATTCCTTCTTTCGGGTATTTTTCGCCAAATGTTTGCCGCATGCGTTCCAAAGCTGAAGCCTCGCCGTATGATTTACGCCACTTGAAGAACGTCGCGTCCGTTTCCCAATCCTGGCATGTGCCTGTGCGTTCTCCATCGTCGGTTCTATAGCTGTATTTGAAAGCATAAGGGCACGGCTCCATGGGGACAAGTTGCTTTGCGAGCAAATCCCCTTGGTCCGTGCAAGCCCTGAATGCTTCGGCCTCTTCGCGAATGTCGGAATCCGGTTTCTTCTCGATGAAGAATTTCGGGTTTTTAGGTCGAAGAAGCGCCAACGTCTTACCCTCGGCGATGGCTTGATTGATCGCAGTCACTTCAAGCCGGGATAAAAATGCTTCTCTTTCCTTGAGCTTTAATTCACCAACAATTTCTATCGTTTCGTGATCGACGCGCAGACTCTCAGGGCGCTTGTCATCTTTAGGTCTGTGCCAACGGAATTTTATTCTATCCCACCGCTTAAATTGTTTACCTTCGTCGAGCCTTCGAAATGTAACTGGATAAAGCCGAACCCATTGGCCTTTTTCATTAATTCCCGCGCAGCATACGGTCTCGCCATGCTTTTTGCTGGCATGTGGCGAAGCTTTGACGAGAATGACGGCTTCAGATGTTCCCTGAAGTTCTGTCATAAGGAAGAATTGCTCTATTGGTTACGCGGCGATCCGGGCGGGACGGCTATCTTGGACAGACAGCGGGGCCACCGTCAATCCAGTAATTTGTGCTAAATAATCGGCTACTATGCTTCGATGGCATCTTGTCGGATCGTATTCAAAGCACATCAGGCAGGCACGGCGTTCCTGAACTAATTCAGCGGCAGTTGCCATGTCTTTTAGGGCAACAGCAGTTTTAAGGTGTTTGGCGAATATCTTCTCAAATAACTTATAATCTCCGGCCCGCGCCGCCATGCGTCCGTCTTTCGGATCGCCAAGACCTTTTAAATGCACATAATCAATGTCATGAGCCATGAGGAGGGTGGCAAGCTGGTTTTTGGAGAACCCCCTTTTTCTGGATAAGGGTATGTCACGCACGTCAATCAACAAGCCGATAGAAGCGCGTTGAAGGGTTGCGACGAAATCTTGGAGAGTCGCCCCTTCGTAGCCGATTGTTGAAATAACATGCTGCATGACTTTCACGTGGCCCGAGTCCGTATCGTAGTGTGTCTGTATACGATGAAATAACGGTTAATTTTGGATCTTTCGCTATTCACGAGCGCGGCTTTGCTCTAACAGTCTTCGCCTGGCTGCGCCACGCGTAGCCCGTAAGGGCGAAGCGTGGTAGGCAGTGAGGGTTTCGAACCCCCGACCCTCTCGGTGTAAACGAGATGCTCTACCGCTGAGCTATTTAGAAAACCTATGTAAATCAGCTTGTTCTGCTTCCTACATAACTTACGGACTTGGCACTTCCAAGGCTTTTCGTGTGACAGGAGTGTGACAAGGCTACCGTAATGGCGAGAAGCGATTTTGCATTTCGTCTATTTCTCCCAGAGATAGTCAAAAATATGCTGTAAATTGCTCCAGCCTTTTTTCTGGCCATCTGCGCTCATAGCAATATGTGTCGGACTATGAACATATGCGTTTAAGCTTTCGGCGCTTAATGGGTGTGAGTTGTGCAATAAATCACGAATTGCCTTCAGTGATTTGCTTTCAATTTTAGGGTTCTTTTCTAAATGTTTTATGACTTCTTGGGTTTTGTCTTTTAGTGATAATTCCTTTGTATGATGGGTGACGGGCTTTGCAACCTTAATCGTAATGGCTCTAGGTATTTTGTGCGTCTTCATGTAATGACTGATGCTTAACTCAAAGAAGACTCGAAACATTACACCAGAGCAATTTTCATAATCTCCGACTGATAGCGATTTAAGCTCATCAACAATATCGATAATTTTCTGTGGGTCTAAATTAACCGGCGAAAACCTCTTTTCAATTAATCCCTTTCTTGTTCTTGTGGTGGGAGCCGGTTTGCCGCCTTTACCTTTACCGCTACCGCCCTTTCCGCCACCCGACGAGCCTCCACCGGGTTTGCCGCCTGTGGCTCCGCTACCTGTACCGCCAGTCGTCTTTGAAGGTGCAATATTGTGTACGTCTTCTAAAATCTCAGCAATAAATATTATCCGGCGATTACCTTCAGCGACTATGTATTGCCCTTTTATTTCGCTTGGATACACGCAAGGAGTTTCCAAATCTAAGAACCCGTTATCAACTATGCTTTCGGCAAGGCCGATGATTTTTGTGCCATTGCGCGTTAGCATTGCGGTGATAGCATCAGATTGGTTCTTTTGTTTCCCTATACCTCTCCAGAAGTTCCCGAAGGGTTATCCTATCAAGTGTCTTGGCATCAGTTGGGAGGCTTCGCCTGTCGGCTTTACCTTCTATATGTCTAGCCCACTCCGCTGCATCGGATTTCTTCAGGAAAGACTTTGTTTGAGGTGAGTAGCCTTTACGCCTGACTTGCACCTGCCAGCGGTCTTTGCGCTTCCTTATAGTAGCCATAACTGGAACCTCAGTGTGACACAGTTGTGACAAACTGAGATTGCTAGTTTTTTCTAAAGTGGCTTCTACCGTGTACTCCCCTGATATTATTAGGAGAGTAAATGGTAGGCAGTGAGGGTTTCGAACCCCCGACCCTCTCGGTGTAAACGAGATGCTCTACCGCTGAGCTAACTGCCCGGAACCGGAAAACGAACGGCAAGGGACAGGTATCAGATTAAAACCGTCGAATCCAGCCTTTATAAATGCTTTTACGCCGCAAAGGTTGAAACGGGGGGCCGCAATACCCCAATAACAGCGGCCTTCCGCTTAATGGATTAAGAGGGTGTAGCTCAG
>JAATFY010000040.1 GCA_015654915.1 Rhodospirillales bacterium | reverse complement strand
GTTCTCGGCCGTGATAACGATGTAGTAATCGCGGGCCAGTTTGGCCGCCAGCAGTTTGACGTTCAGCGGATTGTCATAGACGACGAGAATACGGGCGGACATATTTTACCAACTCATGACGATGAGGCCGCAGCGGATGCCTGCGGTTCGAGAAAGCGTTTGACCATAGCAATAAACTGACCCACGGCAATCGGTTTCGACATGTAATCCTCGCAGCCGCCGCTGCGGATTTTTTCCTCGTCGCCTTTCATGGCGAAGGCGGTGACCGCGATAACCGGGATGGATTTAAGATCGCTGTCGCTCTTCAGCCATTTCGTCACTTCAAGGCCGGATACTTCGGGAAGCTGGATGTCCATAATGATCAGGTTGGGACGGTGTTGCCGTACCAAAGGCAGGACTTCCATGCCGTCGCGGGTGTGCATGGTGCGGTAGCCATGCGCCTGCAGAAGGTCGCGGAACAGCTTCATGTTGAGGTCGTTATCCTCGACAATAAGAACAAGTTTCGAAGCCGGATCAGTCATGGAGCCGATAAGGGGAACAGGTTTAGACTTACGTATGTCTTAGCATTCTCCGGAAAGAGAACCAATAAGGGGCTTCGTCTTATTATATGGTTAACATCCGGGCGAGGGCAGGGTCTCGACATCGCTTAAAACGCCCGTAACCGAGAAATCGCCATAGTCAATTTGCATGGTTCTGGCCACCCCATTGGCCAGCAGGCTTAAATTCATTTCATAATCGGGCTCGCCGGTTTCGGTTTCGGGCTTGAAGAAAGCCATTCGGACGGGCCACGCCGTCTGCGACAGAAGCGTATTCGTTTTCAGTTTCGGATTGGCTTCGGTCTCCTGCCAGTGCGCCACCGGCGCGTTGATGAAGACGCTGACATCATCGAGGCCGTTTTCGTCCGAGCCGTCGAACACAGGACGGCTGAACAGCTTATCGCCCGTGGCGGCTTTCTGGATAATGAGAGAGGTATGGGCCGACGGAAAAAGCGTATCGGCCGGGAGCTTCACGACTTTACCCGCAGGCACCGAGTAGGTTGCGGTTCCGCCGTCTTTATCGAGGACGGCCTTGCCGACATAGCGTTCCGTTTCCTTGCCGTCACTCACGCGGCGGATATTGAAATTATAACGTTTGCCGTCCTTGGATTCCCACGTGACTTCTGTGCTGGTGACATCCGACTCGTCGCCTTCGGCATAATTGAAATGCAGTTTCAAGTGCTGCTGCACCGCCCAGCCGTCGCAGACATCGGCCCATTCGAATAGCATGCGGCCCGAAACGCCGCTGATGTTGCTTCCGTTTTTCACGGAGGTAAGAGACATATCGTAAATCGCGCGATGCGGGGCAATAGAGGTTTTTGTCGGACGGAGGCTCTCCGCCGGAATGCTCTGGACGTCCGGCGTTTTTTCGGGAGCGGCAACCGCCGCCATTCCCGGATTTGCGAAAGCAAGGGAGATCAACAAAATGGCGGAAAGGGCGGTTGTGCTGCGCACGCGGTCGTTCTCCGAAAGACGTAAGAGGATTCTAGAATCCCGATTATCAATATAAGGATAATGTTGGTCAGAATCACGGCGTTTATGATTATTTTTATATGATCCTCGGAAGAGGCAATTTCTGCCCTATCGTTTCGGTATCTTTGCGAGGATTGCCCGAATGGCGTATGTTGATATCTAGCAATATCAATGAGTTAGTTGTTGGCACACTGCTTGCCAGTACAGCCGTAGTGGAATTTACCGGAGGTATTGCCATGCAGACCCTGACCCTTACCAAGAATGCCGTAAAGAGCCTTGGACCTGCGTTGCTCGACTCCGAGTCGAAGCCATTATCGGCTTTCTCGATGCCGAACTATCAGATCAATGATCTGGATGGCGCCCGCACGGCGCTCAGCGAAGCCGAACAGGTTATCCGCTCGCAGGAAGAACGAATCCGCCAGCTTGAAAACTTGGCGCTTACGGACGAACTGACGGGCCTTCTCAATCGCCGCGGATTTACTCTGGCGCTGCAAAGGGAACTATCATCCGCCCGCCGCGACGCGAATGCCGGCGGTATTCTGGTCATGGTCGATCTGGACGGCTTTAAGGCGATTAACGATTTATGGGGCCATTGCGCCGGCGACGATTACCTGCAGGCGGTTGCCCATGCTCTTCTCAGCGAAGTGCGGTCGAATGATACCGTCGCGCGTATCGGCGGCGACGAATTCGCCATCCTGTTTACGCGTATGAGCGAGGAAACCGGCATGATGCGGATGCGTAAACTCGAAAAATCCTTCAACAGCCGCATGATGCAATGGCGCGACCGGGTTTTGCCGATGCGCGCCAGTTTCGGCCTGTCGGCTTACGATGGAAGCGCAACGCCCGACACGATCATGGTCTCAGCCGATCTCAAGCTGTACGCCAGCAAGGCGCGGCGCCGGATCCGCGGTAGCTAAGGGTTCCACTCTTTTTGAATCTCTTCGCCTTTCCGGCGATAATACGCTTCTTTTTCAGAATCGCCGGTGTGCGCGTAAATATCGGCCAGCGCCATGTATGACCGGTAAAAACGGGGATCGATTTCGATCGCCCGATTGAGAGCGCCGATAGCTTCGGGAACATGTTTGTCGGGATCCGGCAAATTCAAATAGGCAAGCGCCAGATTATGCCACGTTTCGGCGTAGGTATCGGTTATTGCAATAGCCTTTTTGTATTCCACAATCCCCAGCTCATAATTGTTGCGGTCTGTGTATGCCATGGCGAGATTGTTGTGTACCCGCGCCGAGGTTATGCCGTATTTGATCAGATGGCTGTAAAAGATAACGGGATCGTGCCACACCATGTTCTGAATATAAGTTGCCATACCTAACGCCAAGGCAATGGCAAGGGAAATACCCGCGGCGAATGGCTTCAATTTCTGCACAGACGCTTTTTCCAGAAATGCGGACAGGGTTTGACCGACGCCTAGAAAAAATCCGGCGGTCGGTAGGTACATCCAGTGTTCAAGCAGCAGGGCGTTCACGGGAATTAGTAATCCCGTGTTCGGGGCATGGGCCACGGCGAACCACATGATCCCCCAACTCAACGGCAAGCCGCGGCGTCCGCGTCCCCATATCATTTGCCCAAGCGCCGCAACGCACACGGCCAAGCCAATGAGTACCTGCGGAATCCAGAAATCGGCGAATATTTTAAAGTCCCGTTCCATATGCAGGTGAACGGGCCACGCCATTATTCCAAGATAGGTCGGCAGCGTCGCAAAAAACGTATAAATTCGCAGCGGCGCATGTTCGGCATAGAGCCGGAAGTTATAATAATCGTGTTGCTGATAGAAGATGCCGTCGGTTTGCGGGCCGCTGAAATCCGGCGCGTTCAACCGCCAGACAAGATATATGCCGGTAACGGCCCATAAGGGCCATGTACGTAAATAAATTTTCGGTTTCCGGCGATCGTCGCATGTCAGGAACATACAACTCATGACCAGCAAGGGAAACATAACTGCGGTTTCCTTACTTAGAAGCCCGAGAATAAAAATGGGTATGGAGATCAGGAATTTGCGGGGTGTGAAGTCGGGCAGAAGGATGATCACGCCCGACAGGCAGAAAAAGGAATAAAGCGTATCCGCCGTAGCGCTCATATAGGTGACGGCTTCGGTATGAATAGGATGTAGCGCCCAGATCAGAGCGGCAAGGAAAACGGCCCACCAATTAAACTTCAGCTTGCGGCCCAGTGCGTAGACCAGGCACGCATTCGCCGCATGCAAGCCGATATTGAGCAAATGAAACGCGAAAACCGATAAACCGGCCATCTGGTAAACAAGAAAGTACAAAAGCATTTGTAGGGGACGGTAAAAGCCACCCGCGACATGTACGCCGGCCGTGGTCGATCCTGTCAGCAATTGGCCGAGCGTGTGCCAGCTTCGCAGATATTCGTTGGACGTAATAATAAGCGGATCGTCGAACAGGAATGCGTTGTCGTAGACGTTCGAATAAAAAATTATTACTGCCAGCACAAGAAAATAGCAGGGGGCCATCGCCTTCAGTTGCGGCGGAAAGATATTGTTTGATTGGGCGGGTTTCGAAGAAAGCATGGCAGCGGGGAGAGGGGTTCGAATCTCCACAGACTACATGACTTCGAGTGCCGCGTGTAGAGCAGCGAGCAGACTATCTTCGCGCGCGATGCCTTTGCCGACAATATCTTCCGCCGTGCCGTGGCTGACGGAGGTGCGGATGAAGGGCAGGCCTATCGTCATATTGACCGCTTCGTAGCCGGCCAGCATCTTGAAGGGAATCAGCCCTTGGTCGTGATAGGCGGCGATTATGGCGTCGTAACCGCTGTTTTGCGCATCGAGGCTGCGGAAAAAACCATCGGCGGCAAACGGTCCTTCGCAAACCGCCATATTCGCGTTCTGTATATCTTCCATCAGCGGCTTGAGAACGTCTTTTTCTTCCGTGCCCCCCGTTTCGCCCGCATGCGGGTTGGCGCCGAGAATGGCCAGCCGCGGTTGGGCAATGCCGAGTTTGTTATGCAGAAAGCCGATCAGGATACTGAAGGCCTGCTCGATTTTGTCGCGCTGCGCTAAGGCCTGCGAAACTTTATGCAGCGGAATATGCCGTGTCAGCAGCATCAACCGGAGGTTTTTATACACAAACAGCATTTCGGCCTTTGCCCTGTTCGCGCCGAAATGGAGTCGCGACAATTCTTCCAGAATTTCCGTGTGGCCGTAAAAATGATAACCGGCGGCTTGCAAATTTCGTTTCGAGATCGGCCCCGTCACCAGCGCATCGGCTTCGCGAGCCGCAATCATCCGCACGGCGGCTTCGATGGCCTGAAACGCGACTGCGCCCGGCAAATCGGCCTCGATCGCCTTGTATTCGATTTGTCCGTTCTGGGGAAGCTGGAGCTTGAGGCTGGCTGCCGTCTGCTCGAGCGTGCGTATGCTGCCGATGATGGTAAGTTTTGCGTCGGGAAAGTCGCCGATGCGCTGCAATGTTTTAACGGTTATTTCCGGCCCGATGCCGGTTGGGTCGCCTATCGTGAGCGCGATGTGAGGCATCGCCTCAGCTCACCTTTTTAACCGGCAATTGCAGGCGAATATGCAATTCCTGCAGCCTTTCCGGCGGGACGGTGTTGGGCGCCTGCATCATTAAATCTTCGGCCTGCTGGTTGAGCGGGAAGGCGATAATCTCGCGGATATTTTTTTCTTCCGCCAGCAGCATGACGATGCGGTCGATGCCGGGGGCCGAGCCGCCGTGCGGCGGTGCGCCGAGCTTGAGCGCCGAGAGCATGCCGCCGAACCGGCTTTCCAGTTCCTCCGCTGAATATCCGGCAATCGCGAACGCCTTATACATGACATCCGGCAGATGGTTGCGGATAGCGCCGGATGAAAGTTCGGTGCCGTTGCAGACGATGTCGTATTGGAACGCCTTGATGGTCAGCGGGTCTTGCGTTTCCAGCGCCTTCAACCCGCCTTGCGGCATCGAGAAGGGGTTATGGCTGAAATCGATTTTCTTCCGCGCTTCGTCGTATTCGTACATCGGGAAATCGACGATCCAGCAGAAACGGAAAGCATTCTTTTCGATGCAATCCATAGCCTGCGCGAATTTGGTGCGCACCTCCCCCAACCTCTTG
>JAATFY010000007.1 GCA_015654915.1 Rhodospirillales bacterium | reverse complement strand
CAAGGACAACGTCAAGGAAATCGCCCGACTCAATGGTAACGTCAAACCCTTCGTCAGCGCGCGTATTGCGGCCCAGCTGGCCGAGCGTTTCCGGCACGAATCCGCCCGCCGCAAGGTCAGCCCCGAAGTGAGGGACTAGCGGTAGGGTATTAAGGCAGAGACCGTCATTCCGGCCAAGCCCGCCAAGCGGGCGCGAGCCGGAATCCCGTTTCCTGTTTAATAGAAGGAAAACAAACGGGATTCCGGATAAATTGGCTTGCTGCGCTCGCCGATTTTCCGGAATGACGAAACTTTATAGTAAGACGCTATCGGAAAATATGCGGGATTGCGCTGGGTTCCGATCCCTGATACCTGTGTGCCGATCCCTGTGACCTCGTAGCTCAACGGTAGAGCATCTGACTTTTAATCAGGGGGTTGCGGGTTCGAAACCCGCCGAGGTCACCAGGCTTTGCGAACGCAGTGAGTGAAGGCTGCCGCGCCGGAGCCTGAAAGGCGAAGGCGGGCTTTATCGGCTGCGTTCGTTACGCCTGGCAAGCCAGTCTTCCGACATATAATGACCGACTTTCTTACCCCATTCCTCCCGTCCTATTTCCAGCCTTGGCACATTCCGGCGGTCTTTCTCGCCGGACTGATCGGTGAAGGCTATTCGGTCGTTATCGGCAGCGGCGGCGTCCTTATCCAGTTCGTGCTTTCCTCGCTCGGCATGCCGCTGGCGAGCGTCATCGCGACGGACCTCGCCGGATGCCTCGGCGCCTGCGCGGGGATTATCGTCGCGTCGCCGTCGCAGAAAAAAACCTGGAAGAAAAGAGGGCTTTTGCTGGCGCTCGGCATCCCGCTTCTGGCGGGCGGTATCGTCGGAACGATGTGCCTGATTTATATCTCCGCCACGGTCCTGAAATATATCCTGATCGCAGGGCTGTCGCTGTTGCTGCTGCAGATGTTTTCCGGCAAGAAGCCGGTGCTGAAGGCGCTGGAAGATTTGCATTTCGACCTGAAAAAATATCCGGTCCTTTTCGTCGTGCTGTTCGCGCTCGGCGTTTACGGCAATGTCAGCGGCGTGGGCAGCGGCACATTCATGAAGATCGCGCTGGTCGGCCTGCTGCATATGAGCGTGGCCGACGGCATATTCGTCGATGGAATTATCAACGTGCCGCCGACGCTTTTTTCCTTCGGCGCCACCGCCATGAAGGGGCTTATCGTCTGGCCCTACTGCCTTACCCTCTGGCTCGGTACATTTATCGGCGCGCGCTATACGACGAAGATCGCCACGCGGATACCCAACCGGTATTTACAGGGCTTGCTGATCGTCGTCGTCACCCTCTATCTCGGATGGCTGCTGGTTTCCCTGTGAACCTCGGAAATCATTATTATCATTGTATATCAATAGGTTAACATGGGCCCGTTTTTCATAATTACTTTCAGTGAAATATGTTAAACCCGACTCGCGAACAAATTATGTGAAAGGTATTTTCATGGTCCAGATTTCCTTAAATTTTCCGGCTGCTTTTCCCGAGCCCGAAATGGACGAAATTGCTACCAGGTTCACTCTTGCGGGGCGGGAACTTGGTATTCCGCTGGTGATTGCCGGGAGGGATAGCCAGACTATCCGTTATGGATTTGATAGGGACGCAAAGGTGGAATTAACCGTCAATCAGGCACATACTCTTCATGAAAAACTCACGGGATTTGCCTACCCCAGGGAAGTTAGCGCGGATTTCACGAGAGACGCTTGGTCATATAACGTTACCCACAAACAGCTTATACCTTAATAGACCTTGGGTCATAAGCCTGTTAACAATCCGTCGGTTATGAAAGCACTTGCAATCGTTTCCGGCGGGCTCGACAGCGTTACGCTGGCGTATCTCCTGCATCGCGAAGGCCGGTTGGGCGGCATGCTGTCGTTCGATTACGGCCAGCGGCATAAAAAAGAACTGCAATTCGCGGCGTCTGCCGCCGAACGTCTCGGCGTGCCGCATCACCTGATCGATATCACGAGCATCGCCGCGCATCTGAAGGGCTCGGCGCTGACCGACGATATCGCCGTGCCGGACGGCCATTATGCCGCCGAGAGCATGAAGCAGACCATCGTGCCGAACCGCAACGCCATCATGCTGGCGATTGCTTTTGGCGTCGCGCCCGCGCACGGATACGACGCCGTCGCCATCGCCATTCATACCGGCGACCATTTCATCTATCCCGATTGCCGCCCCGAGTTCGCCGATCTGTTCGGCCGCATGGAAGACAAGGCCATGGAAGGCGCCGTGAAACTGCTGACGCCGTTCATTGCCATCACCAAATCGGATATCGCGCGGCATGCCGGAGCGTTAAAGGTTCCGGTTGCCGAGACATGGTCCTGCTACAAAGGCGGCGCCATCCATTGCGGGCGCTGCGGCACCTGTGTCGAGCGCCGCGAAGCTTTCGGCCTCGCAGGCATCGACGATCCCACGATTTACGAAGATCCTGATTTCTGGATTGAGGAATGCAAAAAAAGGGAGCAGAGGTCAGAGGTCAGAAGTCAGTGAGTATCGTTTAAATACATCGTCATTCCGGGGCGCGCCGCAGGCGCGAACCCGGAATCCAGTTTTTTGTTCGAGCCCAAAGAAACCAAACGGGATTCCATATCCATTTTCTTTCGCTGCGCGTAGAGAAAATGTTCTGGAATGACGAAGGTGGGGTTCGGCTCTCACCCCTGACCTCCGGTTCCCGCTACATCGGTTCGTTCTCGCCGACCATGGCGTCTTGTCCCAACACCTGCACGGCGTCGGCCAGTTCGGGACGCTTGCGCATGACGGCGGCTTCGCCTTACCGCATGGCTTCTTCGGTGCGGTCGAATTCCAGCAGGCCGATATGACCGAGGCGCGGCGCGATATGCACGTCGGGCGGATCGCCCGCCAGACGCGAACGCGTGATGCGATCCTGCATGATATTCAGCGACGACGTCATGACGCCGAAAATGCTCGGCCCGTCATAATCGCGGCGGAACACGCGCCGCGCCATGCTGTCCATCAACGACTCTTTTTCCTTGCT
>JAATFY010000125.1 GCA_015654915.1 Rhodospirillales bacterium | reverse complement strand
TATAATTTCGTGACGAAGCGCGGCGCCTGCCGCTGCAAGCGTTCGAAAATTTCATGGACGCAGGTCGAAACCGGTTCGGCTATCACCTGGAAGTACCCAAGCTGCATTTTGCAGGGCGACGATTCGGTCGGCGAATTTTATTCGGTCGCCATCACCAACCATTACCAGCAGGCCGATACCGGCACCAAGATGATCCATATCGGCAAAAACACGAAATCCACCATCGTCTCGAAGGGCATCAGCGCCGGCAAGGCGCAGAACACCTATCGCGGGTTGGTGAAAATTCTCCGCACCGCCAAGGGCGCGCGCAACCACACGCAGTGCGACTCGCTTCTAATCGGCGACAAATGCGGCGCGCATACGGTGCCCTATATCGAATCGCGCCAGCCGACCGCGCGGGTCGAACATGAAGCGACGACATCGAAAATCAGCGAAGACCAATTATTTTATTGCCTGCAGCGCGGCCTGTCGCAGGAAGATGCGATGGCGCTGATCGTCAACGGCTTTTGCAAGGAAGTGCTGGCGGAATTGCCGATGGAATTCGCCGTCGAGGCGCAGAAACTGGTGGGAATAAGTCTGGAAGGAAGCGTGGGGTAAATATGCGATTATATTTTGATCAATTCCCCTCCCTTTTTTTTGGTAAGCACCATGTGGCGGTTTATGACACGGAAAATGATAATGCTTACGCAGGAATGGTCAGGTTTAGTGCAGACCCTGTCAGGGCAAAGCATATCGGCGAAATATCTGATTTAGAAGTATCGCCCCCTTACAGGGGAAAGGGGGGTGCCGCAACCCCGCTCATGAGACATGCTGAAGCCGAACTAACGCGGCTGGGGTTTCAGGATGCTGCTCTTTCTGTCACTGAAAGTAACAAGCATGCGCAAGAATTCTACGAGAGAATGGGTTGGCGACGAATAGGCCAAATAAGAGTTCCTTTTACGAACAATGCGCCCGTTCTGCTTTATCGAAAATACCTCGCGCAGGAGCATGGATAAAATTATGTTGGATATTAAAAACTTGCATGCCGCTGTGGGCGGCAAAGAAATCCTGAAAGGCATCGACCTGCATATCCAGGCAGGCGAAGTGCATGCCATCATGGGCCCGAACGGCTCGGGCAAAAGCACCCTCTCTTATGTGCTGGCGGGGCGCGAAGGCTACAGGGTCACGCAAGGCTCGGTCACGTTCAAGGGACAGGATTTATTGGCGCTGAAACCGGAAGAACGCGCGGCCGCCGGTATTTTCCTCGCTTTCCAGTATCCGGTCGAAATCCCCGGCGTCACCAATATGAATTTCCTGAAATCCGCGCTGAATGCCGTGCGCAAGGCGCGCGGGCAGGGTGAGCTTGACGCCATGCAGGTGCTGAAACTTCTGCGCGACAAGGCCAAGGCGCTCGGCATGACCGAAGAGATGCTGAAACGTGCCGTCAATGTCGGTTTTTCCGGCGGGGAGAAAAAGCGCAACGAAGTTCTGCAGATGGCCGTGCTGGAACCGGCCCTCTGCGTGCTGGATGAAACCGACAGCGGCCTCGATATCGATGCGCTGAAAGTGGTGGCCGACGGCGTCAACGCGCTGCGCAGCAAGGACCGCGCCATGCTGGTCATCACCCATTACCAGCGTTTGCTGGATTACATCAAACCCGACCGCGTGCATGTTCTGGCGCAGGGAAAGATACAACGCTCCGGCGGGCCGGAACTGGCGCTCGAGCTGGAAGCCAACGGTTATGCCGGTTTCGTGCCGGACGAGGCGGCGTAAGAATGAACGCGCAGACAAAAAACATCGTCTTCGACTGGAACAGCACCTTGCTGGACGATATCGACGCGATGCTGGAATGCCAGAATATCCTGATGGCGCGCATAGGCCGCCCGCCCATCACGATGGAATTTTTCCGGACCCATTACGAGGTGCCGTTCGACAATCTTTACAGGAATTTCGGCCTCAGCGAGTCTGAGATCGAATCCGCGATGGGTTTCGATCGGCACATTTTCCACGAGCATTACGAGCCGATGGCCGACCGGGCCGATCTGCGTTCCGGCGCGCTTGAGATTTTGCAGACAGCCCAAAAGCACGGTGTGCAGAATTTTATTCTCAGCAACCATATCGTCGGCCCGATCCGGAACCAGTTGCGGCGCTTGGACATAGAACATCATTTTGCCGACGTGATCGCGTATGCTGATCGTGCTTCGCAGTTCCAGCACATGACCAAGGGGCAGAAGCTGCAACATTTCATGCGTGAGAAAAACGCTGCACCGCACGACGCCATGATCGTCGGCGATACGGTCGAGGAAATCCATATCGGGCGCGAACAGGGTCTTATCAGCGTCGCCATCACCGGCGGCTGCGTCTCCGAAGAACGCCTGCGTGCTGAAAACCCCGACCACGTCATTCATTCGCTGCATGAACTGAAGCCGATCCTGCAGGAACGGGGGTTCGTATCATGAGCCTCGCCAAGGTTATCGAACGCAGCCGGAAAGACAGAGAAGGCTGGAAATATACGGATCTGGAAAAACTTTTAAGTTCGTCATTCCGGCCAAGCCCGCAAAGCGGGCGCGAGCCGGAATCCCGTTTGTTTTCTTCACCGATGGAAAAACCAAACGGGATACCCGCTTTCGCGGGCATGACGGAGTTAAATAACAATGGAATCCAGCATCGTATCGTATTTGTAAATGGAATTTGGCAACCGGATTTGTCACATCTCGACCGGTTGCCGAACGGCGTTATTAATTTTGGATCGTTCGATGAATGCAACTTGATATTGGAAGGTCAGACCTGTCTTATTACCGCACCAATCGAACTTTTGTTTTTGACAAACGTCGATGCACCGAAAGAATTTGCCACGAAGCTGCACATCGAACTTGGCGCAAACGGCCGCCTCACGCTGATCGAACGCCACGAATTTTCCGTCGCGGCCTCTCATGTTATCGAAACGAATATCACGCTTCATCCGCAGGCGAAGCTGGTGCACGGGAAAATCGTGCAGGGCGGCTCCGCCGTTCATCTCGCGCAAACCAGTGTGCAAATCGCCGAAGGCGCCTATTACGACAATTTCGCGCTGCTGAAAGGCGGCAGGCTGGTGCGGAACGAGATCGACGCGCGGCTGACCGGCAAGCTGGCGCAGTGCACTTTAAATGGTGCGATACTATTGCGCGGGCGCGAGCATGCCGATACCACGACGCGCATCACGCATGCCGCGCCGCACGGCACCAGCCGTCAGGTTTACAAATCCGTCATCGCCGATCAGGCGCGCGGCGTGTTTCAGGGCAAAATCGTTGTCGAGGAAGGCGCGCAGAAAACCGACGGCCATCAGCTTAGCCGCGCGTTGCTGCTGTCGGATCAGGCCGAGATGGACGCCAAGCCGGAATTGCAGATCTACGCCGACGATGTGAAATGCAGCCACGGCAGTACCGTCGGCGATCTGGACGAGCAGGCGCTGTTTTACCTGCGCGCCCGCGGCCTCGATGAAACGGAAGCCCGCGCGTTGCTGATCGAAGGTTTTATCGGCGAGATTCTGGATGAAATCCATGTGCCGGAATGGCGCGACACATGTCGTACCGAAGTGGAAGGATGGCTCCATGGCAAATGAAGCCGCCAGTCCTGTTTGCTATGCGCCCGCCGACGAGTTGTTCGCCTGCGCGGCGCCGCGCATTTATATGGCCGAGCAGTACCGCAAGGATTTCCCGGTTCTGGACCAGAAAATCCACGATCATCCGCTGGTCTATCTCGATAACGCCGCCAGCGCGCAGAAACCGCGCATGGTGATGGACGCCATGACGCGCTTCATGGAAAACGACTACGCCAATATCCATCGCGGCGTGCATGAACTCAGCGTCCGCGCCACCGATAAATACGAAGCGGTGCGCGGGACAGTGCGGCGCTTCATCAATGCCGCGCATGACGATGAAATCATTTTCGTTCGTGGCGCCACCGATGCCATCAACCTTGTCGCCGCGAGCTGGGGCCGCACATTTTTGAAAGCGGGCGACGAGATTATCCTGACCACGCTCGAGCATCATGCCAACATCGTGCCGTGGCAGATGCTGCGCGATTCCATCGGCATTAAACTGGTGGTCGTTCCCATTACACCGGAAGGCGATGTGCGGATTGAGGATGTCAAAGCGGCTTTCACCTCGCGCACGAAACTGGTTTCCGTCGCGCATGTCTCGAATGCGCTCGGCACCGTTCTGCCGGTCGCCGAAATTATCAAACTGGCGCACGAACATAACGCATTGGCCTTGATCGATGGCTGTCAGGCTGTCAGCCACATGCCGGTCGATGTGCGTGGTTTGGACGCTGATTTCTACGTATTTTCGGGGCACAAGCTTTACGGCCCGACCGGTTCCGCCATTCTTTACGACAAGCGCGAGATTCTGAAGCAGATGCCTCCTTATCAGGGCGGCGGCGACATGATCGCCAGCGTCAGCTTTAAAGAAACGACATATAAGGAACCGCCGCACCGGTTCGAAGCGGGCACGCCCGCGATTACCGAGATTATCGGCCTCGGCGCCGCCATCGAATATGTTTCGACGATTGGGTTAAATCGCATTGCACGGCACGAAAACGAATTGCTGGCTTACGCCACCGAAAAACTGCGCGCTATCAACAGCCTGAAGATCATCGGCACGACGCCCAACAAGGCAGGCATCATTTCCTTCACCATGGAAGGTGCGCACCCGCACGATATCGGTACGATTTTGGACAGGCAAGGCGTGGCGGTCCGCGCCGGACATCATTGTGCCCAGCCCTTGATGGAATTTCTCGGCATCGCGGCGACGGCTCGCGCATCTTTCGGGCTTTATAATACCAAGGCCGATGTCGATGCGCTGGTCGCGGCGCTCCGCAAGGTGCAGGAGATTTTCGCATGACGAATGCAGCGCTCGATACCGATCTGCGCGATTTGTATCAGGATTTGATCCTCGATCACGGCAAGCATCCGCGCAATTTCCGCATTGCCAAGAACGCGAACCACGAGGCGCTCGGGCACAATCCGCTCTGCGGCGACCGGCTGATGCTCTATGTGACGGTGGATGACGATAACGTTGTGCAGGATGTGGCGTTTCAGGGCAGCGGCTGCGCCATCTCGATGGCTTCGGCCTCGATGATGACCGACATGCTGAAAGGTAAAACGCTGGCGGAAGTAGGCGCCTTGTTCGATTACATGCATGGCGCCTGCACCGGCGAGACGGTAACGCCCGCAGGACTTGCCGAGGATGATGTCGATCGCATCAAGGCACTGGCGGGTGTGCGGCATTATCCCATGCGGGTGAAATGCGCGACGTTGGCATGGCATACATTGCAGGCGGCCCTGAAGAACGAGAAGAAAGTTTCGACCGAATGAACGAAGCCGCACACATAATCGAGGCGCCTGACGCGGCGCAGGAAAGCATCGCGGCAATCGCCGAGAAGGTGCTGACGCGCCTCCGCACCGTGCATGATCCGGAAATTCCGGTGAATATCTATGACCTTGGCCTGATTTACAAAATCGACCTGCAGCCGGTTGAAGGCGGCAAGTTCGATCTCCATATAACCATGACGCTGACGACGCCGAATTGTCCGGTGGCGGGCAGCATGCCGGGGATGGTGGAACAGTCGGTCGTTAATCTGGATGAGCTGAACGATGTGAAGGTCGATCTGGTGTTCGATCCGCCGTGGGACAAATCGCGCATGTCGGACGAAGCGAAACTGCAACTGAATATGTTTTAAGGGGGAACGCCGTGGACGACACACCATCGCTGGATAATATTACTGGTCCTGAAGCGGTTCCGGCCGTCGCCGGCGGCGCCATGCTGACGATCACGCCCGCCGCCGCCGACCGTATCCGTCATTTGTTGCAGCAGAAGCAGCCGCAACCGGCGGCGGTCGTCGTGTCGGTCAAGACCAAAGGCTGTTCCGGCCTCAGTTACGACCTGCAATATATCGACAATATCGCCGACAAGCCGAAATATGCCGACGAAGTGACGCAGCACGGCGTGACAGTGGTCATCGATCCCAAGGCCGCGTTGTTTATCGTCGGCTCGGTGATGGATTACAAGGAAAGCCCGACCCATTCCGGTTTCGACTTTATCAACCCTAACGAGACCGGACGCTGCGGCTGCGGCGAAAGTTTCACCGTCAAGCAATAGTTGTTCTACCCCACCTGCCGCGAGTTCCCATGCCCAAAGCCAAAGAAACGTTTCTTGCCAATTACGCGCCGCCGGATTTTCTGGTGCGGAATGTCACGCTCGATATCGACATCCGGCCCGATCATGCGCGGGTGACATCAAGGCTCGAGGTCCGCCGCAACCCGAAAAGCAAAAATAAAAAGGCGGCGCTGGTTTTACAGGGTGAAACCCAGAAACTGCTCGGCGTGAAACTCGATAAGCACGCGTTGGGCAAAAAAGATTATCATCTTACGGAATGCGACCTGACCATTCCCGACATGCCGGATAAAGCGGTATTGGAAATTACCAGCACGCATAATCCCTATAAAAACACGGCGCTTTCGGGGCTTTACGCCGCGGGCACCATGCTCTGCACGCAATGCGAGGCCGAGGGCTTCCGCCGCATCACTTATTACCCCGACCGGCCCGATGTGATGGCGAATTTCCGCGTCACCATCCATGCCGACAAAAAAACCTATCCGGTTTTGCTGGCGAACGGCAATCTTGTGGCCTCGGGCAGCGAAGGCAAAACCCGCCATTTCGCGACCTGGGAAGACCCGCATCCGAAGCCCTGTTACCTGTTCGCGATGGTGGAGGGCAAGCTGGACAAGGTCACGACGCGTTTCGAAACAAAATCCGGCCGCAAGGTGCTGATCGAAATATATGTCGAACCGGGCAAGACCGATGAGACCGGTTTCGCGCTTACCGCGCTTAAAAAGGCGATGAAATGGGACGAGCGGAGATTCGGCCTCGAATACGATCTCGACCGTTTCATGATCGTGGCGACGCCCTTCTTCAATATGGGCGCGATGGAAAACAAGGGACTGAATATTTTCAACGACTCCTGCGTCCTCGGCCGCATTGAGACCGCGACCGACGGCACCATTTCCTTTATCGAGCGCGTCGTCGGCCACGAATATTTCCACAACTGGACCGGCGACCGCATCACCTGCCGCGACTGGTTCCAGTTGAGCCTGAAAGAAGGCCTGACCGTGTTCCGCGAGCAGGAATTCTGCGGCGACGTGAATTCCGTGCCGGTCGAACGGCTCGGCAATGTGCGCGATTTGCGCCGCACCCAGTTTGCCGAGGATTCCGGCGCCATGGCGCATCCGGTGCGGCCCGACCGCTATCAGGCGATCGACAATTTCTATACCGCGACTGTTTATGACAAGGGCGCCGAAGTCGTGCGCATGATCCAGACGCTGGTTGGTATCAAGGGATTCCGTCGCGGCATGGATTTATATGTCAAACGCCATGATGGGCAGGCTGTGACGTGTGATGATTTTGTGCGCGCGATGGCGGACGCCAACAAGATCGACCTCAAGCAATTCATGCTGTGGTACAGCCAGGCGGGAACGCCGGTTCTGGATGTCGCCAGCCGTTACGACGCGAAAGCGAAAACGCTGCGACTGGATGTGCAGCAATCCTGTCTCCCGACGCCCGGGCAGAAAAAGAAACTGCCGCTGCATATTCCGTTTGCCGTCGGGCTGCTGGACGATAGAGGCCGCGATATGATCGGCACGCGCGTGCTTTCGGTTAAAAAACCCAGGGAAAGCTACGTTTTCCAGAATATACGGACCAAGCCGGTTCTCTCGCTGTTGCGCGATTTCTCGGCGCCGGTGCGGCTGGTTTATCCGGCAACCGACGAGGAACTTCTCTTCCTGCTCGCGCATGACAGCGATCCGTTCAATCGCTGGGAGGCGGGTTATAAGCTGCTGACGAAAAATATTTTGGCCGCCCTCACCCTCCCCGCTGCGCGGGGCCCCTCCCTCTCCCGCACTGCGGGAGAGGGTGCCGGAGCGCTAGCGACGGCGGGTGAGGGTCTTATTGATGCACTCAGGAAAATCTTACTTGATCCGAAACTGGATGCCGCGTTCAAGACCATGGTGCTGGCGCTGCCGAGCGAAGGCGAGCTCGGCCTCGCCATGCGCGCGGCAGGGCAGTTGATCGATGTCGATGCGCTGTACGCGGCGCGGAAAGACATGCTGCTGCGCATCGCCGCGAAGTTGCGAGACGATTTCCAAAAAATCCACGCCCAACTCGCCAAACTCGATCCCGATGCGACCGACGGCGTCAGCATGGGCAAGCGCAGCCTGAAAAATCTGTGCCTTTTCTATCTTGCCGCCGGCGAGGACCAGAAAGTTTTACGGCAGGCGACGGCGCAGGCGACGGGCAGCCGGAACATGACCGACACGATTTCGGCGCTCGGCATGCTGGCGGACACGCATTCGCCGCTGCGCGCGAAAGCGCTCGGGGTTTTCGAAAAGCGCTGGAAGAAAGTTCCGACCATCATGGACAAATGGCTGGCCGTGCAGGCGGGAGCCAAGCGCAAGGATATTTTGCGCGAGGTGCAAAAACTTCTGAAACATCCGGCCTTCGATATGAAAAACCCGAACCGCATTTCGGCGCTGGTCGGTGTCTTCACCGGAAACACCCTCGGCTTCCACGCCAAGGATGGATCGGGCTACCGCTTCATCGCCGACATGATTTTGAAGATCGATCCCATCAATCCGCACAGCGGTGCCATGCTGTGCAAGGCTTTCGCGCGCTGGCGCGACTATGATGCGGAACGTCAGGAACTGATGCAAAAACAGCTCCGCCGTCTTGCGGCGCACACGAAGCTTTCGGCCAATAGTTCCGAAATCGTAATGAAAAGCCTGAAATCCTGAAACCCATCTTTTTCTTGCCATTTTTGTGTGAGTGGTGAAAACTGGCCGTCCTTTCACCAACAGCTATGGGTTTTCCATGTCGCGTTTTCTGGGATTGCTGGTTCTGACGCTTGCCCTTATTCCTTTCGCATCCGCCCGCGCCGAAGCGCCGGTCAATCAGCCCGACCTGATTTCCTTCGGCGGCGGCTATATGGATTTCGACAAATCCGAAGCGCACAAGCAGTCCGGCGATTTCCGCGGCGAATACCGCTGGGGCCTGTCGATCCTGTCGAAAATCTCCCCCTACTTCAACAACTGGGATAAATACGTCCAGTTTCATCCTTATGCGGGCGTCGAAGCCACCACGCTCGGCGCGTTTTACGGCAGCGGCGGCTGGGCGATGGACGGCTATATCGGCCGCCACGGCATTTTCACATGGAGCGAAGGCGTAGGCTTTTATAACGCCGGCGACATGACGACCCTCGGTTCCATTATCGAGTTCCGCTCGCAGGCCGAACTGGGTTACCGCTTCGATAACGAGATGCGCCTCACCGGCCAGATCAGCCACATTTCGAACGCGGGCATCACCAAGAAAAACCCCGGCGCCGAAATCGTCGGCGTCTATTTCCATGTGCCGGTCGGCAGTTTCGTCGGCCATTAAACGTCTCATCTGAAGAATACAAAGCCGCGGCGGGATGACTGCCGCGGCTTTTTCTATGCGCAAAATTAGCTTATGATTCGGGTCGTAAGTCTGGTAAATTTCTACGACTTCATAAGGATGCCGCTATGTCGCAGGACATTCAAATTCCGGCTGCTATGACGGAGCAGGAACTGGAAGCAACAGTCGCAACTTTCACGCAACGCGGCGATGTCGCCAAACTATTGCCTGCCGGAGGCATTGGGGTGGAACTGGGCGTTGCCGCAGGCGGTTTTTCAGAGCGGATATTGAAACTGTCGAAACTCGATTATCTTTACAGCATCGATATGTGGGCGGATCGCGGCCACGATATCAATGAATACCGCGCGGCCTTTCGCAAGTTGGACTCTTTTCGTGCGCGAAGCAGCATGCTGCGCATGCGTTTCGACGAAGCGCTGCCGTTATTTCCCGACGCGTACTTCGATTTTATCTATGTCGACGGCTATGCCCATACGGGCGAAGACGGCGGGCGAACGTTTCGCGACTGGTATCCCAAATTGAAGCCCGGCGGCATTTTTGCTGGCGACGATTACCATCCCCAATGGCCGCTGACCGTCGCCGAGGTCAATAAATTCATCGCGGCAAACAATCTTAAACTCTATGTCATCAACTGCACACCCGAAGAGGACTGGGCCTCGAAATATCCCACATGGTTTGCAGTAAAGCCGTTAGAGAAAAGAGAAGTGCACAGGATATCTACGATGCTTAGATAATCATTTAAAATCAGCAATAGAGGCCTAACATGCAAAGCCAGTCGGAAGATGAACGCCTGAAGTATGAAACGGTATGGCGTCATAACGACTACCGAAAGTTTTCGCCTGGCCTCGAAGCTTTGACTTCATCAAATATTCTCGACTTTTTTCGAGCAAAGGGCGCGACATCGATCCTTGATGCTGGCTGCGGTGCTGGACAGGTTATGGAATGGATAGTCACGCATCACCCGGAGTTTCGGGTTCACGGTTTTGATATTGCGACCAATTGCCTGAACCCTTTTTTCGCAGGTCGTGAAAAAGAATTTTTAAGCACCGGCTGCCTTTGGGTTTATGAAGATATTCCACAAGGCTTTGATGCCATATTTTGCACCGACGTTATGGAACATATCCCGCCGGAGCATGTCGATGCTGTTTTATCCAACTTGTGTCGCGCGGCCGGAAAAGTTGCTTTTTTAGGAATTGCTTTGTTTGAAGACAGCTTTGGGCCGGTTATCGTGGGTTCTCACCTGCATTTGACCGTTCGCCCTGTCGAATGGTGGCTTGAGCGGATAGAAAAGGCCGGATTTAAAATTGAGGGCAAAGCCGTTTCTAACGACAAGAACGGCAAACCTGCGTGGCTTTACGTAGCGGCATCGACCGTTCGTTAAAAAGCGCCGCCTTGCAAAAGGTGCCATAGGTGCAGGAAATTATTGCCCTTTTTCCATGCGCGGCCGATTTCCGGATCGGAAAACATCAACGAAATCAAACGGATGCCTTTTGGCACACAGCTTGCTGAAACCTTGTTGGCATAGAATGCGTCCGCACCTGAAGCGGTGGGGCGCTAACAACCAAAGAGGTGTCTCATGGCTTCGCTTTTTTCGGCTCTTACAGTTGCGGTCGGCGGTTTGGCGGCGCAATCCAGCGCGCTCGGCAACATTTCGGACAATCTGGCCAATTCCCAGACCACCGGTTTCAAAAGCATCGGCACCGAGTTCGAATCGCTCGTAACCCAATCCAACGCCAACGCCAACGACCCCGGCGGCGTCCGCGCAACGCCCTTCTATCAGAACGACGTTCAGGGCAACCTGATCCAGTCTTCGACTGCAACCTCGCTCGCCATCACGGGGCAGGGCTTCTTCGCCGTGCAGTCGGCGACGCAGAATTCCGACGGCTCGACCACGTTCAATCCCGATCCGCTTTACACCCGGCAGGGCGATTTCACGCTCGACAAAAACGGTTTTTTGATCAACGGTTCCGGTTATTACCTGGACGGCTGGAGCGTCGACCAGAACGGCGTCGTCAACAAAGCCACCACCGCGCCGATCGAGGTTTCGGCGCTTCTGAACAATCCCGTTCCCACGACTTCAGCGACTTTTGACGGCAACCTGCCGGCGGGCGCTACCGCGCCGTTTACGGCGTCGCCATCGACCGTTCAGGTTATCGACGCACTGGGACAACCCCACGATATGGTTTTTACCTGGTCGAAACAGTCGGCTTCTAACTGGACGCTTGATGTCACCGTCGCCGGCGGCGGGGGTACGACGACGACCAGTAGCGGCACGACGGTTAACGATTTCCACGCCGATATACCTTTCGTGTTTAACGACACGACCAATATCGGTTCGCTTCATACCATTACTCCTACCAGCGCTGGTGGCAACTACACGGTGCCCGACAATTCGGCGCTGGCCGAGAACAAGGCGCAGGTCCAGTTCGACCTGGATTTTACGGGCGATGGCGGTGGTCCTTCGCAAAGCTTGACGCTGAATTTCGGCGACTACGACATTCCCAACGGCCTGACCCAGTTCTCGGGCTCGGATGTCACGGTGTCCTCGTTCAGCCAGAACGGCCTGCCGCAAGGCTCCTTCACCAGCCTGTCGATCGATAAAAACGGCTTCGTCTCGCTGAACTACAACAACGGCAGTCTGAAAACAATCGCGCAGATTCCGCTCGTGCAGTTCTTCGCGCAGGACCAGTTGCAGCGCGGCAGCGGCGGCGTCTATACGGCGACGCTGGCGTCGGGCACGGCCCGTTACAGCGCTCCCGGCACGACGGGCGCGGGCACCATCGTCGGCAACTCGCTCGAAGCCTCCAACGTCGATATCGCGACGCAGTTTACCGATATGATCCAGGCGCAGCAGATCTACTCCGCGAACGCCAAGACAATCACCACCATCAACAACATGCTGAGTACGATTATCAATACCATTCAGTAATCCGTAAGTTGATGGCGCCGTAAAGGAGTTCCGTTGCCATGTCGTTGCTTTCCGCACTTTCCGTCGCCCTGTCCGGGCTGCAGGTGACCACGGCGCAGCTGCAGATAGCGGCGAGCAATATTTCCAACGCGCAGCAGCCCGGCTATACCGAAAAAACCGCCGTGCTCAGCCCGCTGTCGTCCGGCGCCGACGATCGCGGCGTGACGATCAGCGGCTACACCCGCGCCACCAACACCGGCCTGACGACGGCCTACAATTCCGCTTCCTCCGAGGCGGGTTTTCTCAGTTCGCAGAATAATTATATGCAGCAGGTGCAGTCGATCCTCGGGGCAAACTCCAGCAATCCCGGCCTTTCGGACGCCATCGCGCAATTCCAGTCGGCCTGGACGCAATTTTCAGCGGCGCCGGAAAGCCAGGCGCAGCAGCAGGCCGTGATTCAGGCGGGATCGAATCTCGCCGCACAGATCGTCACGACGTCGCAGAATGTCACAGCCCTGAGCAAGCAGGTTCAGTCCGATACCGCCGGCACCGTGACCACCCTGAACAGCTATTTGTCGCAGATCGTCGGCATCAACCAGCAGATCGCCGACAGCACGGGCACCGGGCAGGACACCGGCAATCTCGAAGACCAGCGCGACCAGCTCATCAACAAGATTTCGACAATTACGCAAGTCACGGTCATCCCGCGCGCCGACGACCAGATCGCGCTTTATACGCCGCAGGGACAGCCGCTGCTCGACCGCTCGGCGCAGGTCTTTACCTACGACGGCACCAACATCATGTCGTCCAGCGGACAGATCGTCACCAACAACCTGACCGGCGGCAGTTTGCAGGCGGAAATCCAGTTCAACTATAACGGCTCGCCCGCCGCCGTCAGCACGCAGCCGGGCAGCGAAGTCATCCGCAAGCTGAATTCGCAGCTTCAGGCGCTGACGACAGCCCTGACCGGCACGACCGGAACGCCGCCGTCTTTCGCCAGTGCCTACAACAGCGCCGCCGCCGCCAGCGGCGAACTGGCCTCCGGTTTCTTTACGGTGACAACGAATGCCGGCGTGCCCGATCCGAACTCGCTGGCGGTCAACGCCAATCTTCTGAACGGCTCGGCCACATTGAAGCAGGCAAGCGCGGCGCCGGTCGTCACGGCGCTGTCGGCGTCGCGGACTTTCACGGCCGACGGCCTCAACGCCACCGGCACTTACGCCAATCTCGGCACCACCATTCTCTCCGGTTTCCAGCAGGCCGCCAATACCATCAGCACGCAAAACACCACGGCCGCGTCGCAACAGACCTATTACCAGCAGGCTTTATCCAACGCGACCGGCGTCAATGTCGACAGCGAACTTGTCCAGCTGACGACGTTGCAGAACAGCTACGCCGCGTCGGCCCATGTGATCACGACCGTCAATCAGATGCTGCTGGAACTGACCTCAATTCTGGGATAAACCATGACTTTCTCGATCAGCACGCTCGCCACCCAACTGTTCACCACCGCCAACCTGCAAAGCCAGCAGGCCAACCTCAACACGCTGAACGAACAGCTGGCGAGCGGCAAGCAGCATGACAGCCTGACCGACTATGCGCCGGTCGACGCGCATAACCTGATGGATTTTCAGAACGCCATCACGCAACGGCAGGCCTATCTTTCCAATATGCAGACCGTCAGCACGCGCCTCCAGACCTACGACGCCACCATGACGGACATGGAAAATATCACGCAGCAGGCGCAGTCGCTGGCGTCGCAGAACCAGTCGCTGGATCCCAGCAAGATCGCCAACATTCAGGCTCTGACCCAATCCTATCTGCAGCAGATGCAGGACGATCTGAACCAGCAGGTCAGCGGGCGTTATATTTACGCCGGTTCGCGCTATTCGACGCCGCCGGTCGGCAATCTGACGACGCTGGGCCCGCCGACGGTGCCGTTTACGCCCGCGACATCGCCGACCTTGCCGGATTACGACACGGACTATACGGCTTCCGGTTCCCTGACGATCAACGGCGCGCCGACCGGAACCTTCAAGATCGGCAACACGTCGATTAGCTGGAGCGATCTGGAAGCGGGTTCGGTCACCAGTGTCAATGTCAACGGCACCCCGACAGCCGTGACTGTCACTGGTCTTGCGACCGGTGGTTCACTCACGCCGACCCAGCTTGCTTCCAATCTGCAATTGGCCATCAATCAGATCGGCAGCCAGGTATCGCCGCCGATCACGGATTTCAGCGGACTGACGGCGTCCAACACCGGCGCGCAAGTCACGGTTTCTTTCAACGGCGGCAGCGCGGCAACAATTACGCCCGATAACGGCGGCGCCAGCGGCGAAATCACATGGGGTGATTCAACCGACGGCACGTCGGCGGAAACCTTCAATTCCAATGCCGGAGCCTATGCGCAGGATTCGGTCACCGTCGATACCGGTTATAACGTCCAGTACGGCGTCACCAGCAACGATCCGGGCTTCCAGAAAGTTATCGCCGGGTTGCGTCTCATGAATTCCGCAGCGCAGCTTACCGATCCAACCGCTTATTCCACCGCCATGTCGCAGGCCAACGCCCTGTTAACCAGCGGTCTGCAAAACATACAATCCACGCATACGAATGTAGCCGGTAACATCAACATCATGACGCAGGCGACGGCGACGCAGAATACGGACATATCCAATCTGCAAACCCAGATCGGCAACATCCAGCAGGTCGACATGACGCAGATCGGCACCGAAATCACCCTGTTGCAAACCCAACTGTCGGCGTCCTATTCCGCCACCGCCAGCCTGATCCAGGAAAGCATACTCAAATATCTGTAAGCGAGGCATAATGTCAGTCGAAACCCACGTTGAACCAGGAAGGAGTCCGGTCATGAATTCCCACGTCACATCCAGCCCCGTTTCTCTCAGTTATGTCGCCGCATTGCGCGGGGTCAAACCGCGGCAACCGGGCGAATCCTTCGTCTATGCCGACATGAATTGCCGGGAACCGGAATTGCTGTCCTGCCTTGCCGCCAGCAATCCCGAAGGCCGTTTTTACGGCCTGATCGGCGACGAAGCCGGACGCGCCCGCGCGGAAGAACAGGCCCGCATGCGCGGCGTCGAGAACGTCGTTTTCATCAGCGGCGCGGTGCGCGACGTTCTGGCGCAGGTCGAAAAAGGCGCGGCCGCATGGCCCTTCCTGAACTACCTCGCCTGCGACGAAAGCAGGCATTCCCTGAATGCGCTGGACCGCAACGCCCTGTTCGGCGTCGCCGAAAAACTGCTGCAGCCGGGCGGGTTGTTCCATTACACCTACCGCGCTTACGACCGCGAGGACGGCGCGCTGCGTTTCCTCGTGCGCGAATTCGCGCCGGAGATGAACGCCGATCAGGCGCGCGAATTTCTGGTCGAGCTGAAGAAACTCGGCAGCGCGTACCTTGCCCGTCATGCGGATGTGAAGGCGAAGCTCGATGCCTGTATCGCCAAGCAGGCGCCGGACGAGTTTTTCAGCGCCTATGACAAAGGCGATGCCTTGTCGGCGACGTTCAATACTATCGTGGCCCTGCGTCCGCGCGGCTTCGCCTATGCCGGCGACAGCAACGTCGCCTCCAACTACATCGAGCTTGCGGTGCCGGCGGAAGCGCAGGAACTCGTCGTCGAATGCCGCGATCATGTGCTTTACGAACCGATCAAAGATTACGCGCTCGACCGCACGGTGCGTTCGGATATCTGGTGCCGCCAGCCGGTGCCGCAGGTTGCCGACGTGAACCTGCTGTTCGGCGGCTTCACCTACGGCATCATCATGCCGCGCGAAAGCGTGCCCGCCGAATTCAACGCGCAGGGCAAGGTCGTGGAACTGGACACGCCGCTCTACGCCAAACTGATCGAGCTGATGACCCTGATGCCGGTCGGCGTCGGCGATTTCCTCGCCCATCCGAACGGCAAGGATTTTGCGGCGCTGGATGTCGTCGGCGCCATCCAGATTCTGGTGGCTTGCGGCATCGCCCAGCCCATGCGCGGCGTTCAGGAAGCCAGCGATATGAGCAGCGTGGCCCAGCCGCGCCTTGTCGGCGGCTTCAACCAGTATCTCGACAAAACCTCCCTTACCGGAACCGAAACCTGGATGGCCTCGCCGGTGCTCGGCAACGCCATCGCCATTTCCGCGCGCGACGCGCTGGTGATGCAGGCTTTGGGCCGCGCCGGCCTTGCCAATTCGGTGTCGGCCTTGCTGCCGGAACTGGAACGGCTCGCCAAGAACCCGTCGCAGGCGGCCTCCGTCATGGATGCGGCCGAGCCGACCGCCGAGATGGCGCGCTGCATGATCGAAGACGTCGTGTCGAAATCGATCGTGCAATGGTACGCCTACGGCCTTCTGGAAGCGGCGTGAGATAGAAAATAGAGATTAGAGGACAGAGAAGAGAGACTGGATTATAAACGTGGAAGTGAAAACCCACTCTGATCTCTAATCTCTCTGACCTCCGATCTCCAATGAATCCCCTACAGCAGACCCTCGATACGGCGCTGGCCAAGCATCAAAGCGGCGATATTGCCGCGGCCGCGCAGCTTTACCGCGCCATTCTGGCCGAAACGCCGGAGCAGCCGGATGCTTTACATATGCTCGGCGTCATCGCGCAGCAGAAAGGGAACGCCCCTCTCGCGCTGCAACTTATGGAAGCCGCGCTGGCCAAAAAACCGGACCTTGCTCTGGCGTGGCATAACCGGTCGCTTGTGCTGCGCGTGCTGGGCCGCAACGAAGACGCCTTGCGGTCGGCCAAGAACGCGCTCGATGTCGATCCCGCTCTTGGCGACGCATGGGATGTGGCGGGCGCTTTGCTGCGCGAGGCGGGGCGTTACGACGAATCCGCCGTGCATCACACCCGCGCGGTAGGGTTGCAACCAAAAAATGCCCGTTACCGCAGCAACTACGCGGTACTGCTTCTGGCGCAAGGTAATCTGGCGGACGCCTATAAAACCGCGCGCGCGGTTGAAGCGTCCGATCCGCAGGCGGTCGCATTCGTGCTTGGCAATATCCTGCGCGGCGCGGGGCACACCGAACGTGCGCTGCGTTACTATCAGAAAGCCGGCGAATTCCACGCCGATTCCAATGAGGCGAGACTCAACGAAGCCATGACATGGCTGCTGCTCGGCGATATGGAGCGCGGCTGGGCGCTATGGAAACTTCTGCCGGACGAAAAAGAATGTTTCCGGCATATCCCCCGCTGGCAAGGCGAAAAAGTGAAGCATCTGTTGCTGCACGAAGATCAGGGCATCGGCGACGCCCTGCAATGCATACGTTACCTTCCGCTTGTCCGCGCGCGCGCCGGAAAAATCACGTTGCAGCTGAACGGCTATCTGCGCTGCCTGATGGCGGAAAATTTTCCCGATGTAACGGTTCTCACGCTCGATGATCCGGTGCCGGAAGTCGATGCCCGCGCGCAGCTGATGAACCTGTCCTCTATTTTCGAGACCACGCTTGCAACTATTCCGGCCGCGATCCCCTATTTGCATGCCGCTGAAAAAGAACGCACGCCGTGGCGCGAAAGATTGAAGTCTGTCGCGGCGCCGCGCGTCGGTTTTGTCTGGGCCGGAAATCCGGGCCATCGCAACAACCGCAACCGCTCGCTGGCGCTGGAACAGCTCGATCCTTTATTGAAGGCAACGCAGGGTCATGCCGTATCGCTGCAAAAATGGCAGCAGAAAGACGAGGCCGCGCTCAAGGTTGCCGGACTTTACGATGCCGATCCGTGGCTCGACGATTTTACTGCAACTGCAGGCCTCATCATGGAGCTTGATCTTGTCATCACGGTCGATACGGCGGTCGCGCATCTGGCGGGGGCGCTCGGCAAGCCGGTCTGGGTTCTGATCCCGTTCGATCCCGACTGGCGCTGGATGCTTGGGCGCGAGGACAGCCCATGGTATCCGACCATGCGCCTTTTCCGCCAGACAGCGCCGCGCAACTGGACGGATGTTCTGAAAAGAATGGCGGAAGAATTGCAAAAATTTCTCGCAGGAGATCGGACGGTTTTGCAGCCGGCGCGCTGGACAGGTGGGCCGCTTCGCGAAAATCCCCTGGAGATCAAACTGCCGGACTAGGCCGTCGTCATCACCGAAATCGGCACCGGCGCGGGCGGCTGTTGCATGGCCATGGCCGGCGGAGTCACGGCCGCCGGTTTCTTGTTGAGGCCCGCCGCGATGGTGCGGTTGATATCGATCAGGCTGTTCAGGAGTTGCGGCGCGAATTCCGTAATGGCGCGGAAACTGACGCGGTCGATATAGCGGCTGAGATTGAGCAGCGTCACTTTCAATTCGCGCGGCAGCGGATTTTCGGGATCGCACAGCGCCACCTGGAAAATGGTCCATAACCTTTGATTATGGCGGATGGCATCCGCATAAGCCTGCATATCCTTGCCGGCGTCGTCGAGCGCGGCCTTGAGGCGACCGGCGCAACTAAGCAAGGCGCGCTTGTCGGTTTCGCGCCCGTCTTCGTCCTGCCGCTGGTGCGTTGCGTAAGCGCCGGATTGTTCCTGAGTCGTTGTCGTCATAATAACCTCCTGTTAAATGGACGAAAGGGATGCTTCCGGCGTCGCCGCCGGTTGCGCCAGAGCGGGCGGCTCGACTTTCTCCTGCTCGGCCAGAAGCTTATGGCCGACTTTCAGCGCCTTGAAGGCTTCGCCCGCTTCCAGATGCGCGATGATCTGATCGATATCGGCGGCGAAAGAAGGATAAAGCTTGCTGAAATTCTTGATCGTTTCGATTACCAGATGATCAAGCGGCTGCCCTTTGCCCTTGAACAGGTAAATCACCTGCAACAGGAAATAGACGTTGCTGGCGTCCGATTCGCCGCGGCGCTCGACATTCATCATGTAGCCTTCGCGCAGCACCGGGCTGTCGGAAAGAATGAGAAGATCGGCGGGACGGTTGCCGACATTTTTGAGAACGGCGCCTCCGGCGAAAATTTTGCCTTCGGGCTTGACGCGGATCTTTAATGGCATGTTCCCGACTCCTTCGAGAAAAAAGTTGCAACAGAAGAAAAAGAAGGATGGGCCGGAGCCCATCCTTCCTAATCGCTTACGGGAACAACCGGAGTATGGACTGAGCCAACTGGCCGGAAATACCCAACGACACAATACCGAGCTGGTTCTGCGCTTGCAGAGCCTGCAGGTTTGCGCCTTCGAGGTTGGTATCAGCCAGCACCAGGTTATCCGACGCAGTCTGAAGCGAATTGATCAGATTGGTCGTGAAGTCCTGACGGGTCTGAATCAGCGTCGCGTTACCACCGAAACTGGCGGCATCGGTACGTAGGGTTGACAACGCCGTTAACAGCAACGATTGCGACGTCTGGATCGCACCCGTGTCGGCAAACGCATTGGTTGCCGCCACGACTTTAAGACCAGCTGCCGTAACGTTAACGCCCGTGATCGTCAGCGCCGTCTTGTTGGTTTCGTTGAAGAACACAACAAGGGTAGAGGAGGTGCTGTTGAGCAGGTTCGTGCCGTTAAAGGTCGCGTCATTGACCAACTGATCAAGCTGGGTCAGCAGGCTATTAAACTGCGAAGCCAGACCTAACCGTGTGGTTGTGTCGGTCGAGCCCAGGGCCTGAGTGACGATACCACTCAGCTGGTTCACGACTTGGGTCACATCCGTGATCGAGTTGGTCGTCGACGTCACCGACTGCAACGACGTCGCGAGGTTGTCCTTAATGTCCGAGAGCTGGCTCGCACGGTTAAGGAAGCCTTGTGACGCGAAGAAGGCGGTAGCGTTATCGACGGCCGAATTGACCTTTTTGCCGGAGGCCAAATGCGCTTGCGTCGTTTGCAGAAGTTGGGCTGTAGTCTGCAAGGACGACAAGTTTGCACGTGCCGAGGCGCTTAGGGATACTGTACTAAGTGACATGGTTAGAACTCCTTTTTGGGTTAACCTCGGACATCCTTCCGGGGGGTTAAGACGCTGTTAATCATCGTTCACACAGTGAAATCCGCTTAACAGCGCTCAAATTCATGCGAGAAACATGCCATTTTGCGGGAGATCGTTAACCTTTGATTCGATAGGGAAATGCCGTTTTGGCGGAAGCCAACCAGCTAGGCAATTCTTGCCGGAACGGGACAGGAGCGGCAATTTTTACCGGCAGGATTTGCCGCCCGGTTAGCGGGGCAATGCTGACATTCTTATTTTTGCGCTGCGGTATCAAGACGATAAACGCTTTGCCCGATATGGCCGACCTCGCGCGACAGGTCGCCGTCGCACCAGATCTCGAATCCGGCTTCGGCCGCGCGTTCGCAAAAATAATAATCCTCGCCCAGCAGTTTTTCGCCGTCGATACGGGTACTGAACCACGGCTTGGCCAGCCTGGAAAAAACACTCATATCGATCATCAGGCAGCCGGTCGGAATGATCTTCATGCGCCGCATGCCGCCGGTTACGTGCATATGTTCGCCTTCATAGGTGACGCCCAGCGGATGAAAGGGCGGTACGCGGCGGGAATAAACCGCGCCGACGATATGTTTTTTATGCCGCAGAAGGCGCGTGAGGGTATTGGCCGGAAACACCATGTCGGAATCGAGAAAGAGGAGATGCGTGGCGCCCGCCAGCTTGGCCGCTTCGGCGCACTGGTTGCGGCCGAGCGCCACCAGTGAACTTTTCGCGTTGATGATGCAGGTCCGCGCCCCCGGATTGAGGCACATTGTCGCAAGGTGCGCGGCGAAATCGGCATGCACCATATCGCCGGAAGGTATGCCGATGGCAACGGTGGGCTCCGCCGTCATGGCCGTTTGCCGTTTGTCAGATGCGCGAAATGCGCTGCGGCATTGCCGCGAAAACTGTAAGTGCCGGTGTGGGTGAGCCTGCTTTCCAGATCAAGCCAGATCTCGCCGCCGATAGCGCGCCAGCGCTTGCAGAACGCGTAATCCTCGCTGAGATAAACTCCGCTTTCAGGATCGATCATGCAATCGAATAGGGCATAAAGATTGTCGCTCGGTTGCGACGGCCGTGGAAACGCGTGCAGGGCTTTGTATTTTGTTTCGGGGTAGGCTTTGATCAGGCGCTCGAAGACAATGCGCTTGATGAGCTGGAAGCCGGTTCCGGCATAAACACCGGTGATAAAACCGTTTTAGGTTTTAACCTCCTCGCCTTGGCAGGGATCGATG
>JAATFY010000068.1 GCA_015654915.1 Rhodospirillales bacterium | reverse complement strand
TTCCTGTCCAGCTTTGTCAATCGCCTTGACAAAAAGGGACGGGTGTCGGTGCCGGCGTCTTTTCGCGCGGCGCTAGGGGCTGATGCTTCCGGCATCGTCGTTTTCCGTTCCCTGCACCACGACGCGCTCGACAGTTGTTCGATCGCGCATCTGGAACTGCTGAGCCAGAGCCTCGAAAAACAGGATCTCGCACCGGATGTCTATGAGCTGATCGAAACCACGATCTTCGGCGGTTCGGGGCAATTGCCGTTCGACAGCGAAGGCCGCATCACGCTGCCGCATAATCTCGCATCCTCCGTCGGCATCACGGAAGAAGTCGCCTTCGTCGGCCGCCGCAAGACGTTCCAACTGTGGGATCCCAAGAAACTCGCGGCGCATGACAGCGCCGCCCGCTCCGCCGCGCGCGCCAAGGACATCTCGCTCAGCAAGATCATCGCCGCCGCCAGCAAATTCGAAAATGGCGGGTTCTGATCATGACCCCAACCGCATCCCACACCCCCGTCATGTTACCGGAAGTCGTGAATGCGCTGGTACCCAAAGACGGCGGCATCTACATCGACGGCACGTTCGGCCGCGGCGGTTATTCCCGCGCCCTGCTCATGGCGGCGAAAACAAAAGTCTATGGCATCGACCGCGATCCGGACGCCGTAAAGGCCGCTGAAAAACTGGCCAATGAATTCAAGCCACGTTTCAGAATCCTGCATGGGCCTTTCGGCGCAATGGATGTTCTGATGGCGGGCGAACAGATCAAACTGGTCGACGGCATCGCGCTTGATCTCGGCGTGTCCTCGCCGCAGATCAACGAGGCCGAACGCGGCTTTTCGTTTCAGGCCGACGGCCCGCTCGATATGCGTATGAGCCAGAGCGGCCCCACCGCCGCCGATATCGTCAACAGCATGGACGAACGCGAACTTGCCGACATCATTTTCCTGTGCGGCGAAGAACGCCATGCCCGCCGCGTCGCCAAAAGAATCGTCGAAGCCCGCGCCGAAGAACGCATCACGCGCACAAAACAACTGGCCGAAGTCGTCCGCCGCGCGGTGCCGCGTTCCGCCGACGGCATCGATCCGGCGACGCGCACCTTTCAGGCCTTACGCATCCATGTGAACGACGAGCTGGGCGAGTTGCGCCGCGGCCTGACCGCCGCCGAAATCCTGCTGAAGCCGCAGGGCCGACTTGCGGTGGTGTCCTTCCATTCGCTGGAAGATCGCACCGTGAAGGAATTCCTGCGCCGCCGCAGCGCCACCAGCATCAGCATCTCGCGCCACATGCCGGCCAACGATCATCGCGCGCCCGCGCCGTCTTTCCGCTTGCTTACGCGCAAGCCACAAACGCCATCCGCCGAAGAAGTCCACAACAATCCACGGGCGCGGTCCGCCAAATTACGCGTGGCGGAACGGACCGACGCACCAGTGGTCAGGGAGTACGCCGCATGATCCGCACATCTTCGGTTCTGTTCTGGTTTGGCCTTACCATTGTTGCGAGCCTGGGGCTTTACCGCACCAGCGACCGCGTCCACGAAATGAGCCAGCAACTGCACGCGCTCAATTCGGCCATCGACGCCGAGCAGCAAAGCATCCATGTGCTGAAAGCCGAATGGGTCTATCTCGCCAATCCGGCGCGCGTTGAGGCGGCGGCGAAGAAGCATCTGGCGCTGCGCCCCACCTCGCCGCAGCAGGTCGGCGACCTGGGCACGCTTTCCGAAACGCTGCCGACCCGCGGCGAAGCGATGGCATCTGTCGCAATTACCGGCACGCCGATTGCCAACGTCAGAACTTCACTGGCCGCCCTGCCCCCGCGCACGAACGCTGTCGCAAGCAAACATAAGGCTCCGGTTGCGGTGGCCGCTGCCGATACCGGCCATATTAACGACCATATGACGATGCAGCGTACCGCCAGCGCGGCGCCGCTGCCCGATTCTATTGGTTCTCTTATCAGTGATCTCGGCACACATCCATGAAGGGTTGGCGCAAATCAAAGCGCCAAACCTCCGCACGGCAACCCAGTCTGCCGGGGCTGTTCACGCCCCCTTCCAAATCCCGCCGCCTCGCCACGCCGCATGAACAAGCCCTCGATGTCGCGCGCGCGCGCCTTGTCGCCGCCAGTCTCGTTTTCGCCATCGCCTATCTGATCATCGCCGGACGGCTGACTTTTCTCACACTGCTCAGCGATACGCCGGAAATTCCCATGGCGCGGCAGGAAATCAACGAAAGTATCGCCAGCCGAGCCGACATTACCGACCGCAACGGCACGGTGCTGGCGACATCGCTGCCGACCATTTCGCTATGCGCGGATGCCAAGAAAATCATCAATCCCGACGAAGCCATCAAGCAACTGATCGCCGTCCTGCCCGAGCTTGATCCGAAAAAACTGCATGACGACCTGCACGGCACCAAGCATTGCGTGATGTTGAAGCGCCACCTGACGCCGAAGCAATCTTACGAAGTCAACAAGCTTGGCATCGCGGGACTTGAGTTCCGTCCCGACGAGCGCCGCATCTATCCGGCCGGAAACGTCGCCGCGCATGTGGTCGGCTATACCGATATCGACAATAACGGCCTCGCCGGCATGGAAAAGGGGCTCGACAGCCGCCTTGAAGAACTGCCGGAAGCGGCCGCGCTGTCGATCGATCTACGCGTGCAGACCATCCTGCATCGTGAACTCAATAACGCCATGAATAACTTCCACGCCATCGGCGCGGCAGGCCTTGTGATGGACATGACAACCGGTGAGTTATTGGGGATGGTCTCGCTACCTGATTTCGACCCGCAGCATCCGGGCAATGCCGATGATGACGCAAAATTCAATCGCGATACGCTGGGCGTCTATGAAATGGGTTCAACCTTCAAGATTTTCAACACCGCGCTGGCGCTCGATTCCGGCCTGATCCATGTCGGCGATTCCTTCGACACCACGCATCCCCTCGAAGTCGGCTCGCAAACCATCCGCGATTTCCATGACGAGAACCGCTGGCTGAATGTCGCCGAGATTTTTACCCATTCGTCCAATATCGGGTCGGCGCGTATGGCCGAACGCATCGGCGCGGCGCGGCAGCGGACTTTCTTCAGCCGCCTCGGCCTCACGGAAAAAGCTTCGCTCGAATTGCCTGAAGTCGGTGCGCCGCTGGTGCCTTCGGCCCGCGACTGGACCCAATCCACCACTATGACAACCGCCTTCGGTCACGGCATTGCCGTGAACTCGATCCAATTGGCGGGTGCGGTAGCTACGGTCGTGAATGACGGTATGGCCGTGCATCCGACACTCCTTAAACAATCGGTGATGATGAACACCGCGAACAAGGATCGCGTCATTTCTCCGCACACCTCGGCGATGATGCGGGCGCTGATGCGGCTGGTTGTCACGCGCGGCACCGCCAAGGGCGCGGAAGTCGCAGGCTATATGCTGGGCGGGAAAACCGGCACGGCAGACAAGCTGAATGCCAGTCACCACTACAGCACCAATGCCCGCCTTTCTTCCTTCATCGGCGTTTTTCCCATGAATGCGCCCAAATACCTCGTATTTGCCATGCTGGACGATCCCAAAGGCAATGCTAAAACATACGGCTATGCAACCGGCGGCTGGGTCGCGGCTCCTGTCGTCAGCAAAGTCGTCAGCCAGATCGGGCCTTTGCTTGATTTGGCTCCACTGACGCCCGAGATGGAAGCAGCGGCCGAGCGGCAACTCATGAAACCGCTGGGCGCGCAAATTCTGGACGGCATGCCGGTGGAAGAAGGATCGAATTATGCGTCTGTCGAATCTGATAGCGTCCAATGAGGGACTGCAACTCCACGGTCCGGATGTCGACATCAGAGGCCTTACGGCAGATTCCCGCAACGTAAAAGCCGGTTTTCTTTTTATCGCCATTCCCGGCGCGAAACAGGACGGGCGGCTCTACATCGCCGAGGCTAGTCAGCGCGGCGCAACAGCAGTGCTGGCGCCGCCCGATAAGAAAATCGATCCCGCAGTCACGTTTGTCCCTTCGCCCGATGTCCGGAAAAGCCTTGCC
>JAATFY010000142.1 GCA_015654915.1 Rhodospirillales bacterium | reverse complement strand
TTCCGGCCAAGCTCGCATAGCGAGCGCGAGCCGGAATCCCGTTTGTTTTTCTTGCGGATAGAACGAAACCAAACGGGATGCCCGCTTGCGCGGGCATGACGGATGGCAAAATGAGTCACCGCCAAGCCCATTAGGGGTTGCGAAAACCTCCAAAATCGCCAATCATGACGCCGACTCGTATGTCAGGGAGTTTTCCATGCGTCGTTGGCTCGTGCCTTGCCTGTTCGTTCTCGCCTTATGCGCCTGCACCTCCGGCGACATCGCCCAGTTCTGGCGGCCCATCAGCGAGCCCAATCTGCTGATGCCGCTCGAAAAAGCGCAGCGGAAACTCGATTTCGACCTCAGCCAGTGCAAATGCGGCATTTATCCCGAGAACATGACGCATTCCGATATCGTCGAGTTTCAGCCCGACAAACAGCGTCTGGCTGAAACCGGCGTGGTCGTGACGCCCGACAGCAAAGGCGAGTGCATTACCCAGCCGAGCCTTGTCGTTTCCGAATGCATGCGGGGCCGCGGATGGGAAGTCACCAACTGCTCCGGCCGGATGCCTCTGGCAGGCGGCGGATCGCTGTGCGCCGCTTACGCGGTCGATCCCTGAGCGATGAAACCTGAAATCAAGCTCCTGCTCGTCGGTTGCGGCAAGATGGGCGGCGCGCTGCTACAGCGCGTGGCGGATCGCGCGAAGATTTGCGTCGTCGATCCGGCGCCCGCGCCGCCGCATTTCAAATCGCTGGCAAACGTCACATGGCTGCCCTCGTCCGATAAAATCGATCCGGCCTTTGCGCCCGATATCATCATTCTCGCCATCAAGCCGCAGCAGATGGCAAGCGTGCTATCCGCTTATGCACGTTTTAAAAACGCGGTGTTCCTGTCGATCGCCGCCGGCATGCCGATCGCGTCGATGGAATCTTTCCTGAAAAGCGATACGTTCGCCATTGTCCGCTCGATGCCCAACCTTCCCGCCAGCATCGGCCAAGGCATCAGCGTGGCCGTCGCCAATAAAAACGTCGGCGCCGCGCAGCGTGCGTTATGCGATGCGGTTCTGAAAGCCGTGGGCGAAACGGCGTGGATCGAAGACGAAAAACTCATGGACGCGGTCACGGCCCTGTCCGGCAACGGGCCCGCTTATATATTCGCGCTCTGCGAGGCGATGGAAAAAGCCGGTATTGCCCTGGGCCTGTCGCACGACATGGCCGCAAAACTGGCGCGGCAAACCATGATCGGCAGCGGCGCGTTGCTGGCCCAATCGCCGGAAAGCGCCGAGGCCTTGCGCGTGGCCGTGACCAGCCCGGGCGGAACAACGGAAGCCGCGCTTAAACTTCTTCTGGCTAAGGACGGCTTGTCCGAGATTATGCTGAAAGCCATGACGGCCGCCCTGCAACGCGCCAGGGAATTGGCGCAATCGGCATGAAAGCGTCTAGGATTTAATTCCAATTTAATCTATGAATCGAAACAAGACATTCCGTCATTCCGGCCAAGCTGCGAGCGTATGCGAGCAGCGCGAGCCGGAATCCCGTTTGGTTTTCTTTGGTTTAAACAGGAAACGGGATGGCCGCTTTCGCGGGCATGACAATACGGTTAATTGAGTCTGGACTCTGTATCGCCCCATGCGCAAGACAAAACCCAACGTTGAAAAGAAAATCGTCGACACCGCCTTGCGGCTTGCTGCATCACATCCGTGGAACCGGATAACGCCTGAGCAAATTGCCAAAGCCGTCAAAATTCCTCCAGCGCAAGTCAAAAAACTTTTTCCCGACAAAAACCTGATCCTTCCCGCCATCGTCCGTCAGATCGATGCCGAAGTCGCCCGCGCGGCCGGTAAAGTTTCGCGCGGTACGCCGCATGACCGGCTGTTCGAAGTGATGATGGCGCGTTTCGATATTCTGCAGGCACGGCGGCGCGGCATTCTCGGCATCATGGCCGAAGTTAAGCGCGATCCGTCACTGATCCGTATCCTGCTGCCCGCGCAGGCGAAATCGATGCAACACATGCTCGCCCTCGCCGGCCTGAAACCGGAAGGAATAAAAGAAGTTTTGGCGACCGGCGGTTTGCTGGCGGTCTATGCCGCGGCGCTCTGGTGCTGGGAGCGCGACGACACGACGGATATGTCGCGGACCATGGCGACACTCGACCGGCATCTTCGCCGCGCCGGAAAAAGCGCGGACATTTTATTTCGCAGGTTGTAGGCTATTGTTATTACACAACTTTACGCATACCTTATTGTGCAGTGCAAAAATTTCGTGACAAAGACAGCAAAAAAGCGCACAAAATAGCCTTAATTGAGGTTCTACCTCCCGTATATCCGCGGCATTCCCGCATGTCATGCTGCCAACTATGAGGAATTGAAATGTCAAAACCAGCTTCCAACCCCTTTTTCGAGGCCGATTTTTCGAAACTGATGGATGTCTCTAAAATGATGGATATGTCGAAAATGATGGGTGAGTTCAAGATGCCCGCCTTCAATTTCGAAGCGTTGATGAACGCGCAGCGCAAAAACATCGAGGCGCTGACCGCCGTTAATCAGGCCGCTTTCGAAAGCATCCAGTCTCTGGCGCGCCGCCAGGCCGAACTTGTGCGTCAGGGCCTTGAAGAAACCACCGGCATGATGAATGCCATGATGTCCTCGCCCTCGCCGGAAGACAAGGTCCTGCGTCAGGCCGAAGCGTCGAAGGCTGCCGTCGAGAAATGCATGGCCAACGCCCGCGACATCACCGAAACGTTGACCAAGTGCAATGCGCAGGCGATGGAAACCGTCAGCAACCGCCTGAACGAAGGTTTGGAAGAGCTGCGCGACATCATCAAAACACCGGGCCGCGCCGTCGCCGCATAAATTTTCTGTTTACCGAAAAAGGCGCGGGTCCTCCCCCTGCGCCTTTTTTTATGGGAGCAAGGAACATGGGCACAATTACTTATCCGGATTTTGAAAAAGTCGATATCCGCGTCGGCACCATCGTCAAGGTCGATCCGTTTCCCGAAGCGCGCAAACCGGCCTACAAACTCACCATCGATTTCGGTCCCGCCATCGGCACTAAACGCAGCTCGGCCCAAATTACCGAGTATTACGTGGCCGATGCGTTGGTCGGCCAGCAAGTGGCAGCCGTCGTCAATTTTCCGCCCAAGCAGATCGGGCCTTTCATGTCGGAAGTTCTGACGCTGGGCTTTCCCGACGCCGAAGGCCGCGTCGTCCTGATCCAGCCATCGAAGCCCGTGCCCAACGGCGGCAGGCTGTTTTAAAGCTGGAGAGTTTTCCAATTGAGCAGACTAACCCTCCGCTTGTCATGCCC